>CAMPIF010000019.1 GCA_946886245.1 Ectopseudomonas composti
GCGGCAAGCTGTTCGTCGAGCACGGCCAGGAAATCTACAACGGTCAGATCGTCGGCCTGAACAGCCGCGACAACGACCTGGGCGTCAATCCGACCAAGGGCAAGAAGCTCGACAACATGCGTGCTTCGGGCAAGGACGAAACCATCGCCCTGGTACCGCCGGTTCGCTTCACCCTGGAGCAGGCTCTGGAGTTCATCCAGGACGATGAATTGTGCGAAGTGACGCCGAAGTCGATCCGTCTGCGCAAGAAGATCCTCGACGAAGGCGAGCGCACCCGCGCTGCCAAGAAAGCCAACAAGGCCTGACGCTTAGCGACTAGCCTCGGCTGAAAATGAAAAGCCCCGCCAGAGCGATCTGGCGGGGCTTTTTGTTTCGTGTAGGAGCCCGCTTGCGGGCGATCCTGCCGGTGCGATGCTGATAGGCCGTAGCATGGGCTGAGCGTATCGATACCCGGAAAGGCGATAGATCTAGCCCCCACAACAACTACATCTGCTATGCCGGTCTGCGCTCGCGTTCCTCCCGTTCGCGCTTCAGCTCGCGATATTCGCAATAGTGTTCATAGGCAGCTTTGGTCACGACCGCGAGGCCAATGGTGGCGAGGATGTTTTTCAGCATAAGACTCTCCAGTTATCGTCAGGCAGGATGGGCTTATTTCCATCCCATGCCTTTTTCCATTGCTGTTCCTACCATGCCGAACGACAGCTGTTTTCCGGGCCGAGTGGCGCTAGAACGTTGCTGATATTGGTTGTCGGCAGATTGATCGTGTGCCCTCCACCCACCAGTTGCAGCCGGTTGGCCTGGCGCAGCGCTTGCCAGAACGCGGGAAAGTTGGCGCCACAAGCGCGGCAATCGGTGAAGAACGGATTGCTGTAATGCTCGCCGTCGACGATCACGTCGAAGCCACGATCGCCAGACATCGCGCCTTCTTCCGAGCTGTACTGCTTGCCGGCGATGCTGGCATAGGCGCGCACGGCGCCATCTTCCTCATGGTCCGGGCAGGCAATGTTCAGCTCGTTGCCATTGCCGTCATCGACCAGGTGCTCGCTGACGCCCATGCCCCAGCCGGTGGTCCATTCATAGGTGCCGGCGCTGGCAGTGCTGCAGACGAGCAGGCTGCACAGCAGCCATGTGATCTTCCCTTGCATGATGTTTCTCTCCGTTGTGTTGGTGTCAGGTGTGGCGGGGGCGCAGAAAATCGCTCAGGCGCTTCTTCATGACTTCGCTGCGCTTCGCGAGCCGGCAGTCCAGGGCGTCGTTGTGGCACTTGGGGCAGGTGCTGTGCCAGTCGATGCCGATCATGAGGCAATCGCTCAATGGAATCGTGGTGCCTTGCCAGTTGCAGGCTGGGCAACGGAATGTGCGTGGCTGAGGGGGTATTGGCATGAACGAGATCTCCCTTGCTCGGTATGGGAGGTACTCTGCGCCGGGGGCGCGACAGATTGTGTCGCTGTTGTCGCGTAGCTGAAATCAGTGCCGCCTGTACGGCTTCCTTTGATATGGTTTGGCCATCAGTCAAAGGAGGCAGTATGTGGTTTCAGGAACTCAAACAGCGCCATCGCCAGGAGCGTGACGCTCAGCACTCCAACCTGCGTTTGCGCATACATCGCGCCCTGAGCTGGCTCGACCGCGCCGAACAGGCCGACGATCTCGATGGCCGCTTCATCTTCCTGTGGATCGCCTTCAACGCGGCTTACGCCACCGAGATCGATGATCACCTGCGACTCTCCGAGCAGGAAACCTTCAAGGCCTTCCTGCAGAAGCTTTGCACGCTGGACAAGGCCAAGCGCATCGACGATCTGGTCTGGCAGGAGTTTTCCGGCAGCATCCGCGTCTTGCTGGACAACCCCTACGTGTTCCAGAGCTTTTGGGAGCACCAGAGCGGCAAGATTGATGAGGCTACCTGGAAGAACCGTTTCGCCAGCGGTAAACGCGCGGCCCAGCAGGCGCTGGTCAGTGGCAACACGCCAGCATTGCTTGGTGTGCTATTCAACCGCCTGTACACCCTGCGCAACCAGCTCATCCATGGTGGCGCCACCTGGAACGGCTCAGTCAACCGCGACCAGCTACGCGATTGCACGAGCCTGCTGGGCAAGCTCGTGCCGCTGATTATCGAGCTGATAATGGACAACCCACAGACTCACTGGCCGGATGCCTGTTACCCAGTGGTGTCTTAAACGGGCTGCGTGCGGCGTTTAGCGCGCAGCGCTCAGCACTGGCTCCAGCGTCTCGGTGATGGCTGCCTTAAAGCGCTTACGCAGGTCTTCGCACTGCTCGGCGTGCGCGCGCAAATCACTGCCTTCGTATTCGCGCTCAACACCCTGACACAGCTTGTCGCAGGCATCGTGCAGCGCCGAGCCGCCGGCTGCTAGGATGCGAATGCGGAAGTCCTGCAGACGCTGGCGTCCGTCCTTGCAACGCTCAAGATCAGCGCTGATTGCACGCTGGTAGCGGTCAAATACCTCATCGACGCGTGCCTGCAGGCGGCCGATCACGTCATCGCGACGATTGTGCTGGCGCAGAAACTCATCGAGGGTTTGCCCCGCGTGCTTGTACATCCGGCAGGTGCGCGAGGAGTAAGTGCACAGGCCGGCCACGTCGATGCCGTGGCTGTCCAAAGTGAACTGCACCTGCTCCAGGATGGCGTCGTTGGAGCTTTCGGACTTCAGGTCGCACTGGTTCAGCACCACGTACAGCGATTGACCGTACAGCCCGCTCTGCTCGATAAAGGCAAGGTCCGAGCTGCTCAGGGTGCCGTTGTTTTGCAGGCCCACCAGCCAGATCATGGCGCTGGCCCGGCCAACCAACTGTTGAGCAACCCGGTAGTCGGCGCCCTGCGTCTGGCTGTTGCCCGGGTTGTAGCCGGGGGTGTCGATCAGGCACAGGTGCTCGAACAGGCTCCAGTCCATCGGCGCCTGCACGCTGATGTACGGCATGATCCGGCGCAGGTCAAAGCCAAAGCTTTCCAGATACTCGTGGCTTAGGGACGCGTACAGCTGCGGCGCCAAGGGCAGTGAGCCGCCGTTGCGCGCGTAGCCGCGAATCTGCGGCTGTTCTGCGCAGATCACATAGCTGGGCACCACTGTCACCGGGTTCATGCCTACCGCCAGGGTCACCTGCGTGTCCTTGATGAAGCTGTTGATAAAGCGCGACTTGCCGCTGCTGTAGCCACCGGCGACGGCCACCAGGGTTTTGCCGTGCACAGGCGGAAAATCGACGATCAGACGCAGCTCCCGAGCGATGGCCTGTAGCGCCAGTAGCGCGCCGGCATCATCGGGCAGCGATGACTCCTGGGCGACAAAGCGCTGATAGTCCTCATCGATCAGTTGGTGGAAGCGCACCAGGGCCGTGCTGGCGGCAGGCGCCAAGGCGAGCACCTGGCTGATCAGGTCGAACTTCTCCTTAAGAGTCAGGTGCTGATGGGTGATTTGCTCAAGGTTCTGATGCAGCCCGGCTTGCGAGGTGGCCCACTGTTCGTTGGCCTCCTGCAGTACGGCTATGCTTTGTTCCTTGGCTTTGAGGTCGTTTTCCAGCACGGCCACATGCGTATCCAGCGCACCGATGCGTTGCGCAGCGCTTACGCTCTGCGCGTGCAGCCGTGATACCGCTTCGCGCGCGTGTTCAAGGTCGGCTTGCGTCTGCTGGCATTGCTCGCGCAACGTTTCGGCGCGCTGCTCACAGGCCTGAGCGTGCTTGGCGGTGCGCGTTATTTGCTCAAGCTGGGCCTTTAGGTGCTGATCTTGCTGCTTAAGCTGCTCGTACTGAACGAGGCTTACTTCGTGCAGTTGCTGTGCGTCTTGGGCAAAGGCCTGCAAATGGGCGCTGATCTGTTGCGCCAGCGGCCGGCGGCGCCAGGTCCAAAATCGGCTCAGGCGCTCAAGCGCTGTCCACACCTGGTGAGGCAGCTCGGGGCGTTGAAGGGTCAATCGCGTAACTCTCGTTGAAGAAGATTAAGGCGCTCTAAGGTCTGCGCCGCGTTGCTGGTCTGCTCATTCAGGGCGTTGATTTGCGCCGTTAGCGCCTGAACCAATGGGCGGGCGATGTCCACATCCAGGCTGGCTTTTAGTCGGCTCTGGTAGCTGCGGAATTTGCGCGTCATGGTATTGGGCAGCGCTTCAGCAAAGTCACGGGCCGTGTCGAGATAATCCTCGGCCGGCCGGCCGTTGAGCGTACCTTGCGGGCGCAGCTCGCGCGGCACCGACAGACCCAGATCCAGCGATGTACTGTCCAGACTCTGAACCGTCTCGCGGATGGCGCGGGCGATCAGGTTGGCGTCGCTGTCCTCGCCCAGTACGCGATGCATGGCCGGCGCCAGATGCTCACCCAGGGCCTTGTCCAGACCTGCCCGGGCGCCGCCACTGACGCGTGTCAGCAGACCTTCCATGCTCAGGATAAAACCGTCCAAGGCGCTGTGGATCTGCGCAGTGGCGACTTGCAGCTCTTGGCTTTGCTCGGCGCGCCGGCCACCATCCCAGAGTTTGCGGGCAACCCAGTTCAACGCGCCGGACTTGTTCACCAGAGTCTGTTTAAGGGTGTGTTCATAGGCCTGTTCGATGCGTTGCTCAGAGGCTAGAGTCGCCTGCTTGAGGTCGCCGATCAGCTCACGTTCCAGGCGCGCCAAATAGTCCTGCCGGCAGCGCTCGTAGACCAGGCCGACCTCGTAAGCCAGGTTTTCCTGGCGGGCTTGCAGGGCCTCGAGTTGCTGGCGCAACTGGCCAATATCGGTGGTGGTGACCAGCGCAATTTGCGTCGTCACCCAGCGCGCCAGCGCTTGCTCAAACAGGCGAAGGCTGTCCTGCTTGCGTTCCAGCAGCAGCGCGACCTTGGCCTGGGCAATTTCGTGCTTGCGCGCACGCACCTGCTCAAGGCGCTGACGGATGGGGGCAATGTTGGAAACCTTGGCCAGGCTGACCAGGCTGGCCTGAGGGTTGGCGAGGTCAAAGTAGTCCGGGTAGCTCTCGACCAGGTTGGTCCAGGCCGTTTGCTCGTCATCGCCCCATTGCTCAAGCGGCAGCGACAGGCTGTTTTCCAGGGTCAGGCAAATGCCGGCGCTGTGGATCACGCCGTCTTGGGCCGAGCGCAGCAGCGCCTCGAACACCTCTCGGGCTTCGGGCGCGTTGCCCATCAGTTGGCGCAGCTGGCCGTCGGCGCGCTTACCCAGGTTCTGGCTGATGTTGAGTAACGCGTCGTCCAGGCGCGCGCGCTTTTCGCTGTCGTGCAGTTGCGAGTCGACTTGGCTGGCGATCAGCACCAACTCCTGCACGCCTTCTTTAACGGTGATGCGGTTGAGCAGCGCCTGGTCGCTGTGATCGAGAAACTGCCCGGCCGGGCTGACCACAAACACCACGTCGCACTCTTTGAGCAGGGCGATGGTGCGCTCCTCGCGCGAGAGCACCGGGTCATTGGTTCCGGGGGTATCGATCACGCGGATATCGCGCAGCGCCGGCAGCGGCATAAATACGTGCACGATCTTGGTAAAGGGAGTGTGTGCGCCGCTGGCGCTGACGTAGTGCTGCAGCAGCTCGACCAACTGCTCGGGGCTGCTGGCCTCAAGGCGTTGGCCGCGCTGCCCCGGAGCCCGCCCGTCGGCCATCAGCACAGCCTGCTCTTTTGCCGCGGCCAGTGCTGGGATCTCGCTCATTTGCATCTTGGCCTGACGCTCGGCCTGACGTCGGATTTCGTCGGGCTGAACGGGGCGGCCTGACTGCTCAAAGCGTTTTAGCAGCTCAGTTTGCAGGCGCGTCTGGCGCTCAGCCAACTGCTGATCGTACTGGCGGGCCAGGGTTTGGATCAGCTCGATGTCCTCATCGCTGAAGCACTCGACTTCGGCGCAAAACTGCTCGCCGTAGCTGAGCGTAGTCAATGCCGCGGTCATGGGTGTGGCAGCTTTGGGCAGCACCGCGCGCCCGTCGAAGAACAGGGCGTTGAGCAGGGACGATTTTCCGGCCTTAACCCGCCCGACAAAGCCAATGTTCAGAAGGCGCTCGCGCGTGGTTAGAGAGTCCAGCGCCTGGCTGAGCTGATGCGGGGGATCGATGCCATGCTCGCGCCTAAGCGACTCGAGCTGATTGCTCAGCAGGTCGCCGTAGCGCTCACACAGGGTGTTTAGGCGGTGGCTGTAATCGATCAGCGTTTGGGCGTCCAACTCAGGCCTCCGCGTACAGGTATTGGGTGGCCAGGACTTTGGTCTGGCTCAGTTGCTCTTCGAGCTGCGCCAGTCTGGCCGCTGTTTGCGCCTGGTTGTCCTCGCTCTGCTGGCGGTAGCTGTTGATCACCTCCTGCTGCTGGGTGATCTGCAGTTCAAAGCCTTGGTTGACGCGCTCAAGCATCAGCGTGAGCTGCTCGTTCAGAATGACCGGCAGTCGGCTGCGCAGCTCGGCGCGGATGTTGGGGAACACCTCGCCGATGAGGCGGTTACGCACCTGTTGCTGCGCGCTGTTGCCGTTGATCATGCGCAGGATCTCGGGCAGGAAGATGATTGCCAGCTCCAGCACTGGCGCGACCACCGAGGTGGTGACCGCCAGGGTCACGGACAGCCCCTTGTACAGGCGCCCGATCTTCTCCATTTTCTCGGTGTGTGCGGCCAGGCGCGTGGACCAGTCGCTGAGCATCTCGTTGGTTTTGGTCAGTGACTTCTGCACGCGTTCACTCAGATCCTTGACCCAGTCATCGCCCAAGGCCTCAACGGTGACATCGGAGGACAGGTTCTGCGTGAGATCCTCGATCATGCTGCTCGACAGCTCCTCGACCTCGCGTTGAATGCTGCGCCCCAGGCTGCCTCGCACCACTTCGCTTACGTTGTTGTTCAGAAGCCCCGGCGCTGGAGGGACGATCATGGTGATGGCACATAGTTCATCGAGCGCCTGGTTCAGGTCCTGATCCAGCGTACGTAGGCAGCGATCAAGCAGGCGCGGGGAGTAACGTTGTTCGATCTGCGCGAGCATGTCGGCCTTATGATCAAGGATGCTTTGTAAGGTCAGCTCGAGCGCGCGCAACTGCTCGTCGGACTCACTGCTGTCTTGTTTGATCGCTTTGATGGCCAGGTTGAGCTGGTGGATCAGGCTGTGGTGCTGGCTTTTCAGGTCGTCTAAGAACAGGCGCTCGATAATGCCGTTGGCGTCGATCGCTTTAAGTGCATTGGCAAACGCGCTGACATCCTTGCGGCTAACTGGCAGGCAGGCGCCCGGTGCGTCGAAAAACAGCTGCAGCTGATGATCAATGTGGGCTCGTACCTCCTGCACTTTCTCGCTTGAGCGCAGGTCGCATTTGCTTAGCACAAAGGTGAAGTTGCCGCCGTAGGCTTTAACGTCGTCGAGCCTACGCACCATCGATTGGGTCAGGGTGCCTTCTTCAATGGAGGTCACCACGACGAAGTGAACGCCGCGCGGCAGGTAAAAGGCGATGGCTTTGTTGTGGTTCTCAATCGAGGAGCCATAACCGGGCATGTCCACCAGCACCAGCGGAGCCAGTTGCTTGAGCAGGTCGCTGTTGAGGTACAGCTGCAGGTGGCTGAGCTCGCTGGCGAGTTGGTTGATGGTGGCCAGCGCCTCCACCGGCAAGCGCTCCTCGCGTCCGTCTAAGTGCAGCGCCAGCAGGTACGGCTCGGGCGAGTAGCGCAGCTCGGTGGCCAGTTCGGTTTCCGGCAGCAGGTCCACCGGCAGCACCGATTGGTCAATCAGGTAATTGAGCAGCGAGCTTTTGCCCGCGCTGAAGCTGCCGATCACCGGCACCAAAAGCTCGGTTTCGCTCAGGCGCGGTAGCCACTTAGGATCCACGGTAAGCGTGGATGATGCAAACAAGTCGGTCAGAGCGTGCACGTATTGTGCGTAATGTTTCTGACGTTCGAGCATGGGGTGTCTCTCCGAGTGGGGTACAGGCGTCGGGTGATGCGTGCAGGCAATGGGTTAGGGGTAGAGGCTGCGGGTGCTGCTGAGCCAGTGCATGGTCTGCTCAACCCAGGCAGCCGGCTCATGGACGCGGATGTTGTGGTTGAGGCTGTACACCCACCAGCGTGTTTCCTGGTCGTCTGGCACGGTGGCGCGCAGGCGTGACCAGTCGCCCTCAGGCAGCGGCTGCAGATGTTGATCGGCGCTGATCGGCGTTTCGCTGAGCAGCCAGGCAATCTGTGGGGAGACGTCGGCGACCAGTTCCATCTGTTCGATGGGGGCTGCGGTGTTGAGGTCCTGGCGGATGTAGTTGTTGATCTCGAAGTCGGGGCGTTCGCGGGCGGGATCGTTTAGGCATTCGGCCTGCTGGATGCGATGCAGTGCGAACTGGCGCAGGTCGTCGTAGCCGTCGACGCTGGCGATCAGGTAGCTGATTGAATGACGCGAAACCATGCCAGCAGGGTGAATGAGCAGTTGTTTGGCTTCGGCTTTGCTGCGGCTCAGGTAGCTGACGAGCAATTGCTTGCGTTCGAGCAGGGCGGTGGAGGTTTCTTGCCACACCGCCGGGCTCACTTCTGCGGGCTGTAGGGCCTTGCCGTTGGGTAGCGTGCGTACGCATTGCGCCCACTGCGCCAGGCTGTTCTCGCCAAGTTCGCCCAGGTAGTTGCGCGCCTTGTTGAACTGCGGACCGAGCAGGTCGAGCACGCTTTGCGGCAGCAGGTTCTTCAGGTGCCCTTCGGCGAGGTAGAGCGCCAGGGCAGTGGCCGGCTCCATGTCGCGCAGATCCAGCGGGGCGTTCTTGGCGTGGCTCCACTGCTTGCGGCCGCCTTCTTCCTCGTCGATCAGCGAGAACGGCCCGGAGAGCCGCTGCAGGTCGCGCTGTACGGTGCGTAGATCAACGTAGAAACCGCGGTCACGAAGTTTTTCGTGAAGCGTTGGGGCGGTGCTGTAGCGAGGGTACTCAGGTATCAGGCGCAGCAGACTAAAAAGCCTGAGCAATGTGTCTTTCGCTTCGGGCATGACAACAGCCTTGTCTCGTTGATCCTTTCGCCGGTTTACCGGCGTCATGCTGATGGCACTTTAACCATCTTTGATGGCTTTGTGCTAGCTAAAATCGGCACTGGATCGGTGGATAGTCAGGGCTGAGTCTGTGACAGGGGCGCGACAAGCTGTGTCGTGCTGAATGAACATTCCGAGAGAATGATTCGAGTTCCACTGGAAGGACGGTAAGTTTCGCGGCTAGAGCCGCTCCTGCAGTGTGCAGTGGCATTGAGCCCCCGGCATCCGCGAGGATGCCGGGGGCATGCAGAATCAGTCGTGCTCTGGCCGACAGGCCAGCAGCCCATAGGCTGCCAGCCCGATCACTACCAGCAGGCTGAGCGTCATCACTCGCCCGCTACCTGGCGCAGCGATTGCGCCGGGGTGTCGCCGAGGTTGTTGAGCATCCGCTCGCTGTACCAGTCGACGAAGTTGATCACGCCGAACTCGTAGGTCTTGGAGTACGGGCCCGGCTGGTAGGCAGTGGAGTTGATGCCGCGCTGGTTTTCCTCGGCCAGGCGGCGATCCTGGTCGTTGGTGGCGTCCCACACCTGGCGCAGGCGGGCGACGTCGTAGTCGACACCTTCCACAGCGTCCTTGTGCACCAGCCACTTGGTGGTGACCATGGTTTGCTGCGCGCTGATCGGCCACACGGTGAAGACGATCATGTGGTCGCCCATGCAGTGGTTCCACGAATGCGGCAGGTGCAGGATGCGCATGGAGCCCAGGTCCGGGTCGGTGATGCGGCCCATGAGTTTCTTGCAGCCCTGCTTGCCATCCATGGTCATGGATACGGTGCCCTTGAGCAGGGGCATGCGCACGATGCGGTTGCGCAGGCCGAAGCTGGCGTGGGCGTAAGGAATCTTGTCCTTATCCCAGCGAGCGGTACATTCGGCCACCTGATCCTTGAACGCCTGGCTGGCGCGCGGGTCGGTGACGTCATCCCATTCCAGCAGGGTGTTGAGCAGTTCCGGGTGCGAGCCATTGCAGTGGTAGCACTCGCGGTTGTTCTCGAGCACCAGCTTCCAGTTGGCCTTTTCCATCAGGGTGGTCTGCACGGCCACCTTGGCGTTCTCCATGTCGTAGGGTTCCATGTAGTGCGCCAGGGTGGCGAGGAACTCGTCGATGGCCGGCGGGTTTTCCGCCAGGGAGATGAAGATGTAGCCGCCGGCGGTCTTGCACTGCACCGGTTTCAGGCTGTAGTCCTTGAGGTCGAAGTCGGCGCCCATTTCGCTGCCGGCGAACAGCAGGCGACCGTCCAGCTCGTAGGTCCACTGGTGGTAGGGGCAGACCAGCTTGGCGACCTTGCCCTTGTCGCTGACGCACAGGCGCGAGCCGCGGTGGCGGCAGACGTTATGGAACGCATGCACTGCACCTTCGGCGCCACGAATGACAATGATCGGGTTGTCGCCCAGTTGCAGCGTCAGGTAGTTGCCCTTGGCGGGAATCTCGCAGGTCATGCCAGCGATCAGCCATTCCTTGTGGAAGATCTCCTGCATGTCGAGCTGGAACAGCCGCTCGTCGTTATAGAACGGTTGCGGCAGGGAAAAGGTGCGCTCGCGGGTTTGCAGCATCTCGGCAGTGGCCTTGCGCGCTGGTTCGAGTGGGTCGCCCAAGCTCAGGGTGGAAGTGACGTCCATCGGTAACTCCTCAAAGGCGAATCGCGCATGCGATTGCCGCAAAAAAGTGGCTGTTCGGTGTTGCTACGCAAGGTTGCTGGCGTCCTGCTGGTCGGTGTGCTGCACCGGCCTGCGGCGTGCTTCTTCGGCATGGGCTGAGTGTGGAGTTGGTCGGGGTTGTGGCCTTATCTACGGGCGACATGGCGGCATCCGTTTCCGACGCGGCAAGCCCCGTATTCAGCGGCAGGTCGCGATAAGTATGTCGGTGTCGTTGGCAGATAAGTGGCTATCCTGAGCGTTGAGCACAATCGCCCCATCAGGCCGGCAACAGGCCCCGTGCACGAGAGAACGACCATGTCGAACGACTTCCTCAATCCGGTTACCACCCAGACCTGGAGCAACGGCCGCCACATGGTGCGCTGTGTCAAGGTTATCCAGGAAACCTGGGATGTACGCACCTTCTGCTTTATGGCGGATCAGCCGGTGCTGTTTTTCTTCAAGCCGGGGCAGTTCGTCACCCTGGAACTGGAGATCGACGGCCAGCCGATCATGCGTTCCTACACCATTTCCAGCTCGCCTTCGGTGCCTTACAGCTTCTCCATCACCATCAAGCGGGTGCCGGGCGGCAAGGTGTCGAACTGGCTGCACGACAACCTCAAGGAAGGCGACGAGGTGCCAGTGCATGGGCCGGTGGGGCTGTTCAATGCCATCGATTTCCCCACGGAAAAGGTGCTGTTTCTTTCCGGCGGAGTCGGCATTACCCCGGTGATGTCGATGGCGCGCTGGTTCTACGACACCAACGCCAATGTCGACATGGTCTTCGTGCACAGCGCGCGCTCGCCCAAGGACATCATCTACCAACGTGAGCTGGAGCACATGGCCGCGCGCATCAACAACTTCAGCCTGCATATCATTTGCGAGAAGCACGGGCTGGGGGAGTCCTGGGCCGGTTATCGCGGTTACCTGAACAAGCCGATGCTGGAGCTGATCGCCCCGGATTATCTTGAGCGCGAGATATTCTGCTGCGGCCCGACCCCCTACATGGGCGCGATCAAGCACCTGCTGCAAGGTAATGGCTACGATATGAGCCGTTATCACGAAGAGGCCTTCGGTCCGACGCCGCCGGAGATTCGCGCCGAGGTCAAGGAGCTGGCTGCCGAGGCGGCCGATGCGCCGGATGTGCCGCTGGCCGACCTGCACCAGGTGGAATTCATCAGCACCGGCAAGAGCATTCGCGTGGTGCCCGGCGAAACCGTGCACGCCGCTGCCGCCAAGCTTGGTCTGCACATTCCCAAGGCCTGTGGCATGGGCATCTGCGGTACCTGCAAGGTGATGAAGACGGCGGGCGAAGTGGAGATGGAGCACAACGGTGGCATCACCGACGAGGATGTGGCCGAGGGCTACATCCTGTCGTGCTGCAGCGTGCCGAAAGGCGACGTGGCGATCGACTATTGATCGTCACGTTGGATCGGAGGGCGCTGGTGCGCGCAGCGCACCCTACGGGTCTGTAGCTCGGATTGCATCCGGGCTACGCTGAGGGACTGCTGCTTGACTCAGGCGCTCATCACTTCACGGATATCGGCGGCCAGCTGGCGCACGCGGGCTTCTTCGGTATCCCAGCTGCACATGAAGCGCGCGCCGCCGGCGCCGATGAAGGTGTAGAAGCGCCAGCCACGTGAGGTGAGGGCGGCAATGGCCGGCTCCGACAGTTGCAGGAACACGCCGTTGGCTTCCACCGGGAACATCAGGCTGACGCCGGGCACGTCCTCGACCAGTGTGGCCAGCAACTGCGCGCAGCGGTTGGCGTGGTTGGCGTACTTGAGCCAGGCATCGTCCTGCAGGATGCCGACCCAGGGCGCGGACAGGTAGCGCATCTTCGAGGCCAACTGGCCGGCCTGCTTGCAGCGATAGTCGAAGTCTTCGGCCAGATCCTTGTTGAAGAAGACGATGGCTTCACCTACCGCCATGCCGTTCTTGGTGCCGCCGAAGCACAGCACATCGACGCCCGCTTTCCAGGTCAGGTCCGCCGGGCTGCAGCCGAGGAAGGCGCAGGCGTTGGAGAAGCGCGCACCGTCCATGTGCAGGTTGAGATTCAGCTCCTTGCAGACCTGGCTGATGGCGCGGACTTCTTCCGGGCGGTACACGGTGCCGACTTCGGTGGCCTGGGTGAGGGTGACCACGCGCGGTTTCGGGTAGTGGATGTCCTGGCGCTTGAGGGCGATTTCGCGGATGGCTTGCGGCGTCAGTTTGCCGTTGTCGGTCTTGGCCAGCAGCAGTTTGGAACCGTTGGAGAAGAACTCCGGCGCGCCGCATTCGTCAGTTTCGACGTGGGCGGTTTCCGAGCAGATGACGCTGTGGTAGCTCTGGCATAGCGATGCCAGGGCCAGGGAGTTGGCGGCGGTGCCGTTGAAGGCGAAGAACACTTCGCAGTCGGTCTCGAACAGGCGGCGGAAGTGATCGGCAGCGCGCGCGGTCCATTCGTCATCGCCGTAGGCGCGCTGGTGGCCCTGGTTGGCTTCGGCCATGGCGGCCCAGGCTTCGGGACAGATGCCGGAGTAGTTGTCGCTGGCGAATTGCTGGGCATTGTCGGGCATTGGCGCGTTCCTTCTGAAAAACCTGCCGGCGGGTCTGCCGACAAAGCGCTCACTTTACCCTGCGGCCGTCGCTCAGGCGTCCGTCGCGGCGACGAGTTGTTGCGCTGAAGCGTACTGCCGGGTCGGTTCGTGGCCGGCCGTTCGGCTCGCAGATGGAACTCGGGGCTTGCTGCGAGGCTCACACTTACCAGAGGGCGGCAGTCGATCCGCCCTCCGCGATCAAGAGAAGGAGTTTCCCATGACTTATCGTCACCTGCTCGCCCTTGCCCTGCCGCTGGCCGTGGCGCTTCCCGTTTCCGCTGCCGAGTGGTCGGATAACGCCAAGACCGAGTTCGTCCAGCAGTGCATCGCTGGCGCCCCTGCAGGCTACGAGGAGCCACAATTGCGCGCTTATTGCGACTGTGCTGCGACCAACGTCAGCAAGGAGTTCAGCGAAGCCGAATTGCAGGAAATCAGCCGCCAATCACCACCTGACCCTGCCATGCAGCAGCGTCTGGTGAATGCCTCCAGCAGCTGTGCTGGCAAGCTCAAGCCGTAAGGCGTCGTTGAGCAAATAGCAGGCGCTGGCGCCGGAGCCCCATGGGCTCTGGCCTGGCGCCATGTTTCCACAGGCCATGCACAGCGCCGCCCACAGTATTTGTGCACAAGCCTGATCTACCTTCTTGATCCTGTTCGATTTTTAGCCGTATCCCGGCAAGCCGCGGTGGCTCTGGGCGCGCGCCCTCGTCGAACAGCCTATGCACAGTTTCATCCACATCTTCTGTGCATATCCCCAACCGATCCCTGCCTCTCGTTCATGTCGCTGGTGGATAAGCCAGGGAGCCTGCGTGCGTGTATGGATATCGAACAGCGCCCTCATGAGCAGTGCTGGCGAGGGTGGCAGCCATCTGCTGACAGTTTTTCCACAGGCTAGTCCACCGCTTCTGTGCATGGTCTGCATTGTTAACTGCTTGATATCGATCAGGAAATGACCGTTGCCAGGAAACCCTTGCAACTGCTGGGGCGAGGCGCGGTATGCACGGTTTATCCACAGCTTGATCCCCGTTATTTGTGCGCAAAGCAGCGAACTGATCTCGATGCGCCTGATTGCGACAAGGCCATGTCGCAAACGAATGCTCTCGCGGCGTTGGCAGGCATTTGAGGGGGCAGGGGCGGCCCTACCATCGCTGCACAGGGCCTTGCTGGCCCGCCCGTCCAAGACCGCCGCCCACAGGCGCTGCAGGAGACTCGAGATGTTCAGCAAGCAGGATCGGATTCAGGGTTACGACGACGAGTTGCTCGCGGCGATCGATCAGGAAGAACGCCGTCAGGAAGAGCACATCGAGCTGATCGCCTCGGAGAACTACTGCAGCCAGCGGGTGATGGAAGCGCAAGGTAGCGGCCTGACCAACAAGTACGCCGAAGGCTATCCGGGCAAGCGTTATTACGGCGGCTGCGAGTACGTCGACAAGGTCGAGCAACTCGCCATCGACCGCGCCAAGACCCTGTTCGGCGCCGACTACGCCAACGTCCAGCCGCACTCCGGCTCTTCGGCCAACAGCGCTGTGTACCTGGCGCTGCTCAATGCCGGTGACACCATCCTCGGCATGAGCCTGGCCCACGGCGGCCACCTGACCCACGGCGCCAAGGTGTCGTCCTCGGGCAAGCTGTACAACGCCGTGCAGTACGGCTTGGACACTGCCACCGGACTGATCGACTACGACGAGGTCGAGCGCCTGGCCGTGGAGCACAAGCCGAAGATCATCGTCGCCGGCTTCTCCGCCTACTCCAAGACCCTCGACTTCCCACGTTTCCGTGCCATCGCTGACAAGGCCGGGGCGCTGCTGTTCGTCGACATGGCTCACGTTGCCGGCCTGGTCGCGGCCGGCCTGTACCCGAACCCGATCCCCTTTGCCGACGTGGTCACCACCACCACCCACAAGACCCTGCGCGGCCCGCGTGGCGGCCTGATCCTGGCGCGGGGCAACGAAGAGATCGAGAAGAAGCTCAACTCCGCGGTGTTCCCCGGTGCCCAGGGCGGCCCGCTGATGCACGTCATCGCGGCCAAGGCGGTGTGCTTCAAGGAAGCCCTGGAGCCTGGCTTCAAGGAATACCAGCAGCAGGTGATCGACAACGCCCAGGCCATGGCCAAGGTGTTCATCGAGCGCGGTTACGAGGTGGTGTCCGGCGGCACCGACAATCACCTGTTCCTGCTCAGCCTGATCAAGCAGGGCCTGACCGGCAAGGAAGCCGACGCGGCCCTGGGTCGCGCCGGCATCACCGTGAACAAGAACGCCGTGCCCAACGACCCGCAGTCGCCGTTCGTCACCTCGGGCATCCGCATCGGCACGCCGGCCGTCACCACCCGTGGCTTCAAGGTTGCCCAGTGCCAGGCGTTGGCCGGCTGGATCTGCGACATCCTCGATCACCTCGGCGGTGCCGATGTCGAGGCGCAGGTGGCCAGGCTGGTGGCCGGGCTGTGCGCGGATTACCCGGTGTATCGGTAATTCGTAGGGTGGAAGGCGCTGTTTCCTTCCACCGCGTATCGGTGGATCGGTAAGGCGTGATCCACCCTACGGGCTAGCCCCTCTCCCAAAGGGAGAGGGGAACAGAATTCAGGAGCCTCCTTATGCAACGTTATTCCGGCTTCGGCCTGTTCAAGCACTCGTTCAGCCACCATGAGAACTGGCAGCGCATGTGGCGCAACCCGACGCCCAAGCCGGTGTACGATGTGGTCATCGTCGGTGGTGGCGGCCACGGCCTGGCCACGGCCTATTACCTGGCCAAGGAGTTCGGCGTGAAGAACGTCGCCGTGGTCGAGAAGGGCTGGCTCGGCGGCGGCAACACCGCGCGCAACACCACCATCGTGCGTTCCAACTACCTGTGGGACGAGTCCGCGCAGCTCTACGAGCACGCGATGAAGCTGTGGGAAGGGCTGTCGCAGGACATCAACTACAACGTCATGTTCTCCCAGCGTGGCGTCTACAACCTCTGTCACACCCTGCAGGACATGCGTGACGCCGAGCGCCGCGTGAGCGCCAACCGCCTCAACGGCGTGGATGGCGAACTGCTGGATGCCAAGCAGGTGGCCGAGGAGATTCCCTACCTCGACTGCAGCAAGAACACCCGTTATCCGGTGATGGGCTCCACCGTGCAGCGTCGCGGTGGCGTCGCCCGTCATGACGCCGTGGCCTGGGGCTACGCACGTGCCGCCGATGCCCTGGGCGTCGACCTGATCCAGAACACCGAGGTGATCGGTTTCCGCAAGCAGAACGGTGCGGTGATCGGCGTCGAGACCAGCAAGGGCTTCATCGGCGCCAAGCGTGTCGGTGTGGTCACCGCCGGTAACTCGGGGCACATGGCGGGGCTCGCCGGCTTCCGCCTGCCGCTGGAGTCGCACCCGCTGCAGGCGCTGGTGTCCGAGCCGATCAAGCCGATCATCGACAGCGTGATCATGTCCAACGCCGTGCACGGCTATATCAGCCAGTCGGACAAGGGCGACCTGGTCATCGGTGCCGGTATCGACGGCTACAACGGCTACGGTCAGCGCGGCTCCTACGGCACCATCGAACACACCCTGCAGGCCATCGTCGAGATGTTCCCGGTGCTCTCGCGCGTGCGCATGAACCGTCAGTGGGGCGGCATCGTCGATACCAGCCCCGATGCCTGCCCGATCATCTCCAAGACCCCGGTGGACAACCTGTTCTTCAACTGCGGTTGGGGTACCGGTGGCTTCAAGGCCACACCGGGTTCGGGCCATGTATTCGCCGCCAGCCTGGCCAAGGGCGAAATGCATCCACTGGCCAAGCCGTTCTCCATCGACCGTTTCCACACCGGTGCACTGATCGACGAGCACGGCGCTGCTGCCGTGGCTCATTAAAAGTTCGCGCGCAGCGCGACATCTGATGACCCTCTCCCTCCGGGAGAGGGTGCCCGAAGGGCGGGAGAGGGTGGTTCGGCCAAACACCGCAGCCCTCACCCCCAGCCCCTCTCTCAGGGGGAGAGGGGAGAACAAATCTCCTCTCCCGCTTGCGGGAGAGGGTGCCCGAAGGGCGGGAGAGGGTGGTGCGACTGATCGCGGTCCCCTCACTCCCTCACCCCCGACCCCTCTCCCAGGGGGAGAGGGGAGACAGGCTTGTCCCGCATGGTTATACGAGCGGGTTTGAAGATTTTCTGGAGGTACCGACCATGCTGCACATCTTCTGCCCCTACTGTGGCGAACTGCGCTCCGAAGAGGAATTCCATGCCAAGGGCCAGGCGCACATCGCCCGCCCGCTCGATCCCGATGCCTGCACGGATGCAGAGTGGGGCGAATACATGTTCTTCCGTGACAACCCGCGCGGTATCCACCACGAGCTGTGGGTGCACGCGGCCGGTTGCCGCAAGTATTTCAACGTCACCCGCCACACCGTGACCTACGAGATCCTCGAGACCTACAAGGTCGGCGAGAAGCCTTCGGTCACCGCAACCGGGGCCACCGACAAGCAAGCCGTGGCAGAAGGAGTAACGGCATGAGCCAGGTCAATCGTCTTGCCAAGGGTGGTCGCATCGACCGTAGCCAGGCGCTGAGCTTCACCTTCAATGGCCAGACCTATCAGGGCTACGCCGGCGACAGCCTGGCCGCCGCGCTGCTGGCCAACGGCGTCGACATCGTCGGGCGCAGCTTCAAGTATTCGCGCCCGCGCGGCATCGTCGCAGCCGGTAGCGAAGAGCCCAATGCCGTGCTGCAGATCGGCTCCACCGAGGCGGCGCAGATTCCCAACGTACGCGCCACCCAGCAGGCGCTGTACAGCGGTCTGGTGGCCAGCAGCACCAACGGCTGGCCGAGCGTCAATACCGACCTGATGGGCATCCTCGGCAAGGTCGGCGGCGGCATGATGCCGCCCGGCTTCTACTACAAGACCTTCATGTATCCGCAGAACCTGTGGATGACCTATGAGAAGTACATCCGCAAGGCTGCCGGTTTAGGCCGCGCGCCCACCGAGGTCGATCCGGACATCTACGACCAGCTCAACCAGCACTGCGACGTGCTGATCGTCGGCGCCGGCCCGGCCGGTCTCGCCGCCGCGCTGGCTGCCGGTCGCAGCGGTGCGCGGGTGATCCTCGCCGATGAACAGGAAGAGTTCGGCGGCAGCCTGCTCGACACCCGCGAAACCCTCGACGGCAAGCCCGCCGCCGACTGGGTGGCGCAGGCCATCGCCGAGTTGCAGGCAATGCCGGAAGTGACCTTGCTGCCACGCGCCACGGTCAACGGCTATCACGACCACAACTTCCTCACCATCCATCAGCGCCTGACCGATCACCTCGGTGAAGTCGCGCCGATGGGGCAGGCCCGTCAGCGCATGCACCGCGTGCGTGCCAAGCGCGTGGTGCTGGCCAGTGGTGCCCATGAGCGGCCGCTGGTGTACGCCAATAATGATGTGCCCGGCAACATGCTGGCCGGCGCCGTGTCCACCTACGTGCGTCGTTACGGCGTGGCGCCAGGGCAGGAACTGGTGCTGTCGACCAACAACGATTACGCCTACCGCGTGGTGCTCGACTGGCTCGATGCCGGGCGTAAGGTCGTGGCGGTAGCCGATGCGCGCAGCAACCCGCGTGGCAGCTGGGTCGAAGAGGCGCGTGCCCGTGGTGTACGCATCCTCACCGGCAGCGCAGTGGTCGAGGCACGCGGTAGCAAGCGGGTGACCGGTGCGCGTATCTGCGCCATCGACGCCAAGGCGCACAAGGTCACCAGCCCCGGCGAAGTACTGGACTGCGACCTGATCGTCAGCTCCGGCGGCTACAGCCCGGTGGTGCACCTGGCCTCGCACCTGGGCGGTCGTCCCGAGTGGCGCGAAGACATCCTCGGCTTCGTGCCGGGGCCGGGCAACGGCATCCAGCAGCGCATCGACGCCGGTGCGGTGAACGGCGTGTTTGCCCTCGGCGACGTGCTCGCCAATGGCTTCGAAGCAGGCGCCAAGGCGGCTGCCGAGACTGGCTACAAGGCCGTCAGCGGCAGCCTGCCACAGGCCGAGATGCGCCAGGAAGAGCCGATGCTGGCGCTGTTCCAGGTGCCGCACGACAAGTCCACGGCACGTGCGCCCAAGCAGTTCGTCGACCTGCAGAACGACGTCACTGCGGCCGGCATCGAGCTGGCCACTCGCGAAGGCTTCGAGTCGGTCGAGCACGTCAAGCGCTACACCGCACTGGGGTTCGGCACCGACCAGGGCAAACTGGGCAACATCAACGGCCTGGCCATCGCCGCGCGTTCGATGGGCATCAGCATCGTGCAGATGGGCACCACCATGTTCCGCCCGAACTACACCCCGGTGACTTTCGGCGCCGTGGCCGGTCGCCACTGTGGCGAGCTGTTCGATGCCAAGCGCTACACCGCGATGCAGGCCTGGCACCTGAAGAACGGCGCCGAGTTCGAGGACGTCGGCCAGTGGAAGCGCCCCTGGTACTTCC
>CAMPIF010000020.1 GCA_946886245.1 Ectopseudomonas composti
GGCCGGGGGAGTGGGCAGAAGATCACGCAGCAATTTGCTTATCTCGCCCCTGGCGAAGCCCCCTCATTCCCGCCGCAAAAAATGCACGCTGAACAACTGCGCCGGGTCGCGCCACATGGCGACGGAGGCGAAGCCGCATGCGCCCGCCAGATCACGAAAGCCGCTCGGCGTGTACTTGTAGGAATTCTCCGTGTGCAGGGTTTCGCCAGCGGCGAACTCGAACACGCGGTCTTCGATGCGCACCCGCTGCGCCTGGCGGCTGACCAGATGCATCTCGATGCGTGACTCGGCTTCGTTGTAGAAGGCCCGGTGCTGGAAGCGGCGCGGGTCGATATCGCTGTGCAGCTCGTTGCGGATGCGCTCGAGCAGGTTGAGGTTGAACAGCGCAGTCACCCCGGCCTGATCGTTGTAGGCGCGCTCCAGCACCTGGCGGTCTTTCACCAGGTCCACGCCGATCAGCAAGCCGCTGCCGGCCGGCAGGGCCTGATGCAGGTTGCGCAGAAAGGCGCGCGCCGCGTCCGGGTCGAAATTGCCGATGCTGGAGCCGGGAAAGAACGCCAGCGGCCGTTGCCCCAGCGCCTCGGTGGGCAGCTTCAAGGGCTGGCTGAAGTCGGCGCACAGCGCGTGCACGTCGAGCCAGCGATAGTCGGCGGCCAGGCGGCGCGTGCTGCTATGCAGAAACTCGCGGGAGATATCGATGCCCAGGTAACGCGCCGGGCGCAGGGCTTCGAGCAGCAGGCGGATCTTGCGACTGGCGCCGCTGCCCAGCTCCACCAGGCTGGCGTTGCGCCCGGCCAGCTCGGCGATATCGTGCGCCGCCAGGCGCAGAATGGTTTCCTCGGTGCGCGTCGGGTAGTACTCCGGCTGCAGGCAGATCAGCTCGAACAGCTGCGAGCCGCGATGATCGTAGAAGAACTTCGGCGACATCGCCTTCGGGCTGGCCGCGAAGCCGCGCAACGCTTCTTCGCGCAACGACTCCAGTTCCGGGCTGATGGATGCTTCGTGGGTACGGATTGCCAATGCCATGCTCAGAGCTCCCTGGCCAGGCGCAGGCCGGAGAACTGCCAGCGCATCGTGGGGTAGAAGAAATTGCGGTAGGTGGGGCGCACGTGGTCTTCAGGCGTGGCGCAACTGCCGCCGCGCAGCACCATCTGCCCGGACATGAACTTGCCGTTGTACTCGCCCAGGCTGCCGCCCAGCGGCCGAAAGCCGGGGTAGGGCCGGTAGGCGCTGGCTGTCCATTCCCAGACATCGCCATAGAGCTGCTGCAGGCCCGTGCCGGCACCTGCGGCCACCGGCTGCAGGTGATCGTTCTCGACGAAATTGCCCCACAGCGGTTCGTCCTGCGCGGCCACTTCCCATTCCTCCTCGCGTGGCAAACGCGCCTGCGCCCAGGTGGCGAAAGCCTCGGCCTCGAAGTAGCTCAGGTGACAGACCGGCGCATCCAGATCCAGCTCGCGCGGGCCGCCCAGGGTCAGCTCCAGCCAGTCATCGCCCTCACGCAGCCAATACAGCGGCGACTGCCAGCCGACGCGCTGGATATGGTCCCAACCGTCCGCCAGCCACAGCGCCGTGCTGCGATAACCGCCATCGCGGATGAACTGCAGGTACTCGCCATTGCTTACCGGCCGGCTGGCCAGCTGGAAGGCCTCGACGAATACCCGGTGTTGCGGCCGCTCGCAATCGAAGGCAAAGCCATCACCGGTATGGCCGATATGCCGCAGCCCGGCGGGGAACTGAATCCAGCGCAGCTCGCTCGCGCTTGTGTCGCCCGGCTTGAGATCGTGGCGATAGACCGGCCGCAACGGGTTCTGCGCCAGGATGTGCTTGATATCCATCAACAGCAGCTCCTGATGCTGCTGCTCGTGCTCCAGCCCCAGCTCGATGCGCTGCAACAGCTCATCGGCCAGCTCGCTGTGCGGCTGGCTGAGCAATTGCTGCATGGCCAGGTCGACATGGCTGCGATAGGCGTACACCTCGCTCACCGTCGGCCGCGACAGCAGCCCGCGCCGCGCCCGCTCGAAGGGCGTGCCGTGGGTCTTGTAGTAGGAGTTGAACAGATGGTCGTAGCGCGCATCCAGCGGGCGATAACCCGGCAGAAAGGGCTGCAGCACGAACGCCTCGAAGAACCAGGTGACATGGGCCAGATGCCACTTCGGCGGGCTGACGTCCGCCATGCTCTGGATCACATAATCCTCGGCCTCCAGCGGCTCACAGAGCCGCTCGCTGGCGGCGCGCACCCGCTGGTAACGCTGCCATAGCGGTTCGAGGTGCGGCGGTGAAACGGCGATCCTGCTGGTGCGGTCTCGCATAACACGCATCCTTTGCTGGCGCCGCGAAGCGCGACGGTTCTAAAAGCCGACTGGCCAACAAGGGCAAAGGTTCAAGGAAAAGTGTGTCGTTTACATGGCAGGGGCCCGAAACGCATCGCAGCATGCGGCCCATGCTGAGTGCGGCGATCAGGCGCTGCGCTGTCACCACTGGCGGGCGTTCAGCGCGCCGCCCCGGCTCGAAAACGTCCACGCCACCAGCGCGCCAGCCACGATTGAGGCTCGCGCGGTGCCGGGTGAGGCTGGCGATGGAAGCGCGGCAACTCGCCCAGGGCGATCCACAGCTCACCCTGCCACTCCAGCAGATTGACCTGCTGGTTGTCCCAGGCCATCAGGCAGCGGGATGGCTCATGAGCGGCCCACGCCGCACTGTCGCGCAGCGCCGGCAAGGCCACATGGCTGAGCCAGCGACGCAGATGACGGTTCTCCGGATGCGAGAAGCGCCACAACGCCCTGTACATGCCCGACTCACTGAGCACCTCCACCGTCTCCAATTGCCCACTGGCCAGCTGGAAATGCACCGTCCGCACCTGATCGGCATCCATCAGCCGACAGATGCGCTCCGGGTGGCGATGGCCCAGCAACCGCGCAAACTCCCGGGCACAGACCCACGGCTGGCGGTCGATTAGCACACCGCGCAACGGGCGGTTATGCCGCATCAGTACGATGGGGACGTAGGCATCTTCCATAAGGCCTCCCGGCTGCTTGGTTCACTGTATCTGAAAATCAGATATCTGGAGGTTAGATATACCGTGAATGTCCTGTCAACGGACGGATGCCTCCTGTGGAAAAGTCGGTTTCTCGAGACGAGAACCTGATTTTCTTGAAATTGCTCAAACAGTGTCGGGTCGAGGCAGGGCTGACCCAGGACGACTTCGCCAAAGCGCTCGACCGCCCGCAGTCGTTTGTCAGCGATGTGGAGCGCGGGCTGCGTCGGCTGGACCTGATCCAGCTCCGGGATATCTGTCAGGTGCTGGGCATCAGCTTGAGCAGCTTTGTGCAGCGCTTCGAGGATGAGTTGGTGGGCAATGGTGGCGGTAAAGGCAAGAGCTAAGGCTCCGGGTGGTGGTGCACCCAGGGCGATGTGCCGTCGCAGAGGAAAATGAATCTCTCCCCACGTCATCTGGCGGCGATGACGCATCAGCACGATGGGGATCAAGGCATCTTCCACAAGGCCACCTGATTGTCAGCCGCCAATGGCGGGTGGGTTCGAACGTGCGGGCAGGGGAATGCGCACGCATGGCGTGTCTAGGGTGAACAGCTTTTGATACCCTGCCAGAACTCAGATTCTGAAGGTTCCAAGATTGGAACTAATGATGGTTCCAATCTTGGAACCTGTCAAGGGGGCTAAATTGGATTTACCGGCAAAAATGAAGGCGATACGGGCCAAGGAAAACCTGACCCAGGAAGATTTTTGCCGGGAAGTCGATATCAGCTTGAGCAGCTGGAAGAAGTACGAAGCCTCAATCACTGACATGGGGCTGGCTCCGTTCCTCAAGGTCGCCAACCACCCGCGCTTTAAAAAGTACGCACTGTGGCTGACTACTGGAGAAACAGCCCCGGAGTGTGGGCAGGTCAGTCCGTTGTGAGGCTTTGGCTGTGGACCAAAGGATTATGAGTTGCCTAGAAACGCTGCAAGCCCAGTGAAATCGTGCGTAGCTTAGCGCAGGTACAGCTAGCTGAAAGTAGCGTCGTAGAAAGGGTTAAGCGTAATTGAGCGAAATCTGTAAAAGCTGGGCACTGTACCGTCAGCGTACTGTTTTTTGTACCGCGAAACGGTCAGGCTCAGTGTGTCTTATGATTTCAACTGTCAGCAATTTGATCTACGATAACTGACAATGAGCACAATACAGGCCTATTCAGACCATCCTTAGCTCCAGAGAAAAGCCGGCGTATATCTATCGATAAATGCCGGCAGTCCTACTGAGCCGATTTTTGAGCTATGCGGACTCGCCGATTGAACCTCTTGTCAACGGTTCATGATGCATCAGAAGATCGAACCTTACGTAAAACTCTACAGGCTCTTCGGTCACCTTGAAGCAGTCGTACAGGCCCGCTGGAACCGGCACTAAAATGCGGTTGTTGGCGACTATAGTGGTAGTCGTCAACGCCGTTCCACCAGCGTCCCCCGAAGTTCGAGAGCCCCTAAGCTCAATGTCGTAATACAGACTGATTCCCGAGTTTGCCCCCGAGAACAGATAGACAATTCGACGGCCAGCCCAAGCGACTTGGGTAGAGTGCGGCCATTTGAAAAACTCCAGTTCTTGCTGAAATAAGCGGTCTGACAGCGCAAGGAACATCTTATAGTTGTTGAGATGAGGCAGTTCTTGGTCGGTCGTTAGCAGTCGTTCATCAATACTAGTTTCGAGCCGTAGAATTGGGGAACCCGCGACCGGCGCGGCCACCGGATGCTCGCTGGAAGCGGGAACCGCTGCGTTGATTACATCGGGCAGAACTTTTTCAACCGTACCGACTTGGCGTGCGTTTACATGCTGGCTTTGGACTGCAGTGACGGCCACTGCCGCATTTAGAACCTGGCTGATTTCGATCTTGCCGCTAAGGTAGTCAGCAATTAGTGGTTCCAACGATCCGTTATCTTCCCGATCAAGTCGGTAGAGTTCTCGCTTGCGCTCCAGCGCGCGCTGGAGCGCATCGAGCCCCGAACGCTGAGAACTCGGAACGAAGCGCTGGATGTGAGAATAGATATGCACCCTTACTAAATCTTTCGTGAAACTTTCCAAAAGATCAAACGACGTGCTGACATGCCGGAGTACTGCGCGCACTGCAGCCCAGTTTCGGGATAGGGTCAGGATGACCTTATCGCCTTGCATCTTGGGAATGATCGTCACCCCATGTGTGATGTCAGCCCAGATGATCTGCACGTCGTCGAGCATGTAGTCGTTACGTAGCACCCTCACCAGCGCAAATGTCAAACTGACCTCTTCGCGAGTTAATTCACTGGGAGCGTATTCATTTGTGACCGTGGCATGGTTAGGGATGCTCGGTACGTTAAGAATTTGCGCTAGATATCGACGCTGTAGCTCACGGCGTGGTTGATTTTGGCTGATTCGAAGAAGTGGAATTTCTGAGCCCGAAAACATTTTGATGAGGTCAGGATCGGTGCCTTCGTATGACTGCATTTCAACATGTGCAAAATGATTGGCTAACATGCCCATCTCGATCTGCTCATCCCCGTCCTGCACCTGGATTTTGATGCGGCTGGCTAACGCTGTCAGATTGTTAGTCACCAGATATTGCTGGAAAGCTTGCAGGATATCCGCAATAGGATCGACCGCTAGAAGTTCGGTCAGCTGACGCTCTAGCGCAGGGAATATCCTCGATGCTTCTGCTATCGACTCACGGGTTAACGCTTCACGGCCCGCCGTCGGCACAAGAAAGGGGAGGTCTGCAAATCCGCCCAGTTGATAGGTGCTCGCGACGGGCAGTGGCGCAAGCCCAAAGCTTGAGCGTAAGCCCATGATTGATCCCATGCCGCTACGAAGGCACAGCGAGCCCTTAATCGGAGTTCCATCCAAAAAAAACTGCGTGCATACAACGCCAACACCGATAGTGCTGGATACAAATGCCTCAAGTTCAAACGCCATTGCGTCGGCTTGAACATTGCGTTTGCCGATGGATGGCCACCCCGTTACGCCTATGGCATCCATCTGATTTTGTTGGCTTACAAGGTCACCATTGATCAAGATGGGAACAGCAAGGAATCGTACGAACTGACCGAGGTACGCTTTCAAACCTTCCAGGTCGAGTTGTGCGTTTCCGTCAAGCATTGCAACGATGGTTGTCCCAATCGGCGTAGATTCGTCGAGCTCCTCGAAACCGATGCAGTCCTGGCCGATTTTTAAATTGCACTTTTGCGCGCTAGTGCGATACCCGACACCCTCGCCCAGCATGCGGGTTGTCACAGTAAGCTCTGAACACACGCCGAAGTTCGCCATTGCTCCGATGCCAAACGTACCAATCACCCCAGCTTGGCGTGCGGACTCCGTGTTTTTACCGGATGAGCCGGCTTTCCAGAAATTTTCACGCAGGATGGTTTCGGACATGCCGATTCCGTCATCTGTTATTGATATCGCTCCCGCAGAAACCTTGATATCAATCAAAAATTCGGCAAGCTCGCGTACTTCTGCGTTCGCCCGCATGAGAATGGCGTCATAGCTGTTCTGAACATTTTCCCGAACCATCGCGAATGGTGAGTCGTAAATCTGCTTCGAGAGAATCTCAAGCACGCGGTCGGTTTCAACCTGAAAAGGAATATTTGTCGACATAATTATTTGCCTCTTAAGGTTGCTTGGCAGATTTCGATACGATGTTTAACGGCAAGCTCTGTGCTTTGCCGCGCAAAGTCCGAGCCGATCAACGCCCGGAGCGATGGCCAATCGTGCATGCCCTCGTAGGCGTCACATAGCAGCAAGAAATCTGCAGTAGAGGTGGGGGGGCTGAACAACTTAGCGATTTCTTTCCAGTTTTTCGCTGCCGTTAACGCATTGGCACCAATCTGCCTGGCCCAGGGGTCGCTCATGTGCATCTGAACGAGCTCGAACGCTTGTGCGGCATGCCCCTGCTGGATCAGTTGATCTGCTTGGCTGGCCGCATCGAAGGCGGAGCGTCCTTTGGTGCGCTGTTGCGCGAGCTTGAAATCCATGGAGCTACCGCAGAACTCTGTTACGTAGCCCCGCTCCCAGATCGGTGAGCTGAAATCACTGTTGGTCATCGCCCTGACGTGGATAGTACCAACGCCTGCGTCATGGTCGAGAACTACCAAGTTATAGGCTCTCATACGCCCTGAGGGGAGGGAGCCTGGCCCGCCGCAAAGGGTTCCGGCACTGATCACTGATATGTGGCGCTGACTATCAGCCGAGAAACGGTTTTCTAGGAGTTCCGGGCGGTGTTGGTGTCCATGCATCCCGATTGAGCAGTTTGCATCCATGAGGTGGCGAAGAAAGCCAGACTCGATGTAGTCATTTTCTTTAGGGCCGCCCTGAATGCTATGGTGCCAAACGCCAATGATCAGCTGACCATCCTTTGCTCTGCCACTGACCGCGTCCATTGCCCGAGTGATTGCCTCCACAGAAATGTGCCCTGTGCGATTAAACAGGTCATTTTCATGGCAGCTGGAAAGCCCGACGATGCAAACTCCCTGCTCTGGGAAGTCATGAATAGAGAATTGCTCTTCTGGAATGAGTGAAAACTTACGTTTCCCCTCATAGAAGCGTTCATAGAATTTCGCGTATGGCTCAAGTCGTTGGTGGTACAACGTCAGGTTTGCAATTTCCAGCACTTCGAACGCATCAAGGTTCAGCCGAAGATTTGATTCGGGCTGCATCAGCTTGCGCGCGAGGTTTTTCTTCTCTTGGGCGTCGCTGGGCATCTCCACGGGTTTGAGTGCTCTGCTGACGTGCGGCATGCTGATGTCATGGTTGCCAGGCACCAGGATGACCCGCTCCCTTTGGCCGTCGAAAAAACGATCGGCAAGACCAGTCAGAGTTTCGTACGCCTCGTCGTATTGCTTTGCCAGCTTGGCATCACCGTCAGCTTCAGTGCTGTTGACGCCATAGACGATATCTCCGCTGATCACCGCAAGGTCAGGTTTTGGAATTCCTTCGCCAGTGGTGTAGCGATCCATGTCCCGCCCAAGCGATGACAAAAGAGTACTCGTGCGGATACGGCTTTCAGCGTCTCGGTGTAGATCTGAGAGATGCATTATGGTCGTCGTGGGCATAGCGTAGATCCGAAATTGGGATGTCTGAAATAAGGTCGGACTGGCAGATTCATTTGCCTGTCTCGTCATTGCTCATCAAAGTAGTCACTATCCAGCTTCGGCAACTTAAGTAGGCGCGACGTTACTCCGACTTCATGATCCATCATCAGGTTTACCAGTCGATTGCCATCCACCAGCACCATGCCTTCTACGGAACGGGAGAAGTCGATTGCCTGCGCAGTAAAGCCTGAGGTGGTAATAAACACACCACGCTTTGCTTTCTGCCCAGCGAGTGCGCCATAGAAAGCCTGTAGTTCTGGGCGGCCAACCGTGCCTTACCAGCGTTTGGCTTGGACATAGACTTTTTCCAGGCCGAGCTTATCTAGCGAGATCACCCCGTCGATCCCACCGTCGCCGCTGCCACCAACACGCTGCAGATCGTTGCGGCTAGCGCCGTAGCCAAGGCTATGCAATACATCCAGCACGATGACTTCAAAGCGATTCGGGCTGACTTGTAGGAGGTTATCCAGCAGGTCTGCAGCCGTTGCCTCGCGCAGTTCACGCAAAGCCTGCTCCAGACGATCATCAGGGCTAACAGTGGCTGAGCTGAGCGCCGCTGTAGGCTGCTCTTGCCCATCGAGTGGGACAGCATCTGTCGGGGTCTTGAGTTTTACATTCATAAAGCCAATGGCGAGCTGTTCGACCTTATCCGCAGTCAGAGGGGCGGGGTGCTGGGCGGCATAGGTAATGCCTGCGTCGGTCAGCTTCCAATACCCACGCTTGGCACTGCTGGACAGGCCGGCGCGTTTGAGGCGGTCATGGGCCCAGCCGGCGCGGTTCTTGTACGTGGCTTGGCCGCTGGCAATCAGCTCTTGGCGCTGAGCTTCTGACAGGTTTAGCGCATCAGCAGCTGCTTCATGGGCGTCACGCGCTGTCGCGCCTTCGGGTGTAGCGGCCAGGTAGCGCAGAATCGGTTCAATGAACTGGTCGTAGGTAGGGACGGGCATTGCGACTCCAGGCGCAGGATTGATGTTAGGGCCGCGTGCTAAAGGCTCTGCATGGTTTTGCATTTGGGGAAGGTTGAGCAGCCCCAGAATTGTTGGCCGACATTGGCCCCTGTTTTACGGGTACGAATAACCAGAGCGCTTCCACATTTCGGGCATTGCCGTTCTGCTGTCGGATCGCTCCGGCGCTTGAGGTTTTGCACGTGTTCGCGATGGGTGGCGAGGGTCGGTGCGCGGCGGCCGGTTTGCAGGGCGTGCAACATGGCGTCGACTTCAGCCTTGCTGAATACCGCCTGCTGGAATGACTTGATATAGCGGATAAAGCCGATGCCCTGGGTCACGTTGGCCGGTACTTCGGTTTTGAAGGTGCTGCCGCCGACGAAGGTGATGACCGAGTGCAGGTGCTCGGGGCTGACGCCAAGGGTGGCTTCCAGGGCTTTGAGGTGTTTGTAGTTCTGCCGCAGCGGGTTCTGGAACTTGAAGGTGCGTTTGTAGAGTTTCTGCGTCCATTGCGCCTGCTTCTCGCTGCCGAATATCCAGCCGCTCATGTTCTTCGTTTCAAGCACGAAGATGCCGTACGGCGAAAGGAATACGTGATCGATCTGCGTTGTGCCGTCTGGCGTGTTCAGCGTGACGTTGTGCAGACGGCGGTAGGTTTGCTTGTCCAGCTGCCAATGGGCGAACAGGCGCACCAGCAGTTCACCGATCTGCCCCTTGGTCCAGGGCGATTTGAGCAGGCCGATCAGCAGGGCTGCCGGGATCAGCCAGAACAGGCTGTCTATAAGCGGGCGAAGAATGAGGCCGACGTCCATATTTTCTTCCGTGAGCAAAGCCGCTTGAGTGGCGCTCGTTGTACGAGCGAGCAGGCGTGCCGAAATCCAGTTGCCTGGCACACCCGGATAATGGCTAATTGCTTTCAATCGCTCAAGGGGATCGCGACCATTGTCCTATGCTCGATAAGTGTTTACGCCTGGTTTGGTGCCTTTGCAGAAATGTTCAGTGCGGCCAGCCGGGCTGCCGCCAGACCAGATCGGGTCATTCAAAAGGATTGTTTATCCATGAGCCGAATACAGGCGCTATTCGGCTCATGGAATGGATGACGTGATGATGCTCAACGAAGGCAACCTGCTGGCACAAGTCCTGACCAAGCGCCTGGGCGACCACTTCGAGCATCTGGATGTTGTGAGAGCGGCTCATGCCTGCAGCACCTTCTCGCGCAGCATCTGGTTGGCAAGGTTGGCTTCTCTGGCGTTACCCAGGCGAATGGCATCGATCAGGGCCAGGTATTCATACAGGCGCGGGTCTTTCTTGACTGCGCCTGGCACCGTCCTGAACAGGGGCGTTATGGATTGTCCCTTGCGATTGCCGTAGGCGTCTGGCCAGACATGGATAAGGTCGCCACCACTCATCAGGGTGCCTTGCAGCACGGGGGCGGAGAAGCTTGTAGGAATGCCTCGAACGATTTCAGCCGGTTTTACCGGGAATACGTAGCGCAAACCATGCTCGATGAAGCCCAGCAGTGCCTTGCTGTTGACCCGAGGTAACTGTGTGTTCGGGTCCATTCGCAACAGACCTGTCTGTTGGCAGCGTTTCAGCGCGGAGGCAATTTCGCTTTTACTGATGCCCAGTGAGGCTTGCAGGGCGCGTACTGAATAACTGTCGTGATGGACGGGTGGATCTTGCTCAGCGTCATCCTCCCAGCCTTGCCAGTGGTCGTGTGAGGGGGCGTCGCTTTGCTTGAGCAGTTCTGCTGTTTCGCTCTCAAGCCTCTGTTGCAGGCGTTCGCGCTGCTCAAGGCAGATCAGCTTGACTAGCAACAGAACGTCTTGACTCTTCATGGCGGCCTCAGTTAGTGACTGTCCTTTGTCCCGGGACTGAGGACAGTTTATGCGCTGGCAGGTTGCGTCTGTCAATGGCTTGGCTGCTTGTCGTAGGCTGTCTTCAGGCCTGCAGAGCTTTATCCAGATTGCCGCCAAGGATTGAGGGAAGAGCGTTTATTTCTCAATGCCCCAGGGCCTATGGCGCGATGATGCATCAGGGGTTGATTCGGTCGGCTCAGGAACTCAGCGTGCTATCTGATAACGGGTGCTGCGTCCACCGCCGGGCAGTCGCTCGATGCAGCCCTTTTCCAGCAGGTCGCTCAGGTGACGGGTCGCGGTGGCTTTGGAAACCTTGGCCACGGCTTGGTACTGGGCTGCGCTGATACCGTTTTCGAAACCGCGCTCGCCGGCATCGAGCAGGCGGTTAAGCACTTTGACCTGTTCAGCCGATAGCGTTTGGTTGCGGTGTGCCTGCCAGAAGCGCGCCTTGACCAGTACACGATCAATCCGAGCCAGGGCCAGCTCCAGGCTCTTGAGCAATGTTTCGAGAAACCACTGCAGCCAGCTGGTGATATCCAGCCCGCCTTTCTGACTGGCTTCGAGAATGCGGTAGTAACCGGCGCGGTCGTTGAGAATGCTAGCGGACATGGCGTAAAAGCGGATGGCCTGCTGTTCGCCCTGGGCCAATGCCAAGTCGGTGATGGTGCGCGTGAGGCGCCCGTTGCCGTCATCGAACGGGTGCAGGGTCACGAACCAGAAATGGGCGATGCCGGCGCGCAGAAAGGGATCGAGGCTGGCATCGCTGCGGCTGCTCTCGAACCAGGTGAGAAAGTCCGCGAGTTGCGCTTCCAACCCCGCGCGGGGAGGGGCTTCGAAATGTACAGTCGGGCGGTCGATGCGACCGGAAACCACCTGCATGGGTTCTTCGCCGCGTAGCGCGCCGATGTGTAATGGTCGAGTCAGCAGTTGGTCGTCACTAGGGAATAGCCAGCGGTGCCAGGTGAACAATCGTTGTTCGTCTAGCGGCTCTTGATGTGCGTGAGTGGCATCGAGCAGCAGCTCTGCCAGGCCTTCGGAGCGCGAGGTGGTGCGGCCTTCTTCGTTCAGCCCCAAGCGCCGCGCCAGTGATGAACGCACCGAGCCGACATTCAGTTGCTCACCCTCAATGGCTGAGGAGGTGACGATGTTCTGCAGCATGGCATCCAGGCTGCTCTGTACTTCTGTGTCACTGCCCACTGCACCGAGCATGCCCAGCAACCGTCCCTGAGCCTGGCTGCAGGCTCGCAGCAGCGGTGCCAGCGCTTCGGCTTGCCAGCTGAAGTGCGGCCAGTCGGGCTGTTGCCAGATCCAGAGCGGGTCATTCATAAGGGTTGTTCATCTGTGAGCCGATTAGCGAGCCTATTCGGCTCATTCAGTGAGCCGATAATGCCGACTATTCGGCTCACTGTCTAATCACTCCCATGTAGTGCGGCCACAGTTTTGGCATCCCCGGAGATTGTTATAGCCCTTGGGGCGCGTAGACGCTCTGTGGGTGGCGGGGGTGAAGTTGGTGGGCCGCCGCAGCGATTTTTTCTCATCGCAGAAACACGAAAGCCGCGCAGTGCGCGGCTTTGAAGGTGGTGGGCCCAGCAGGACTTGAACCTGCGACCAATCGATTATGAGTCGAGTGCTCTAACCAACTGAGCTATAGGCCCCCAGAAGGCCGGCGGATTATACCGGCGCGTTCTCGCCAGCGCCAACCGCTTGACCTGGCGGAAGAAACTTCCGGGTGAAGGCCTCGGCCGAGAGCGGGCAGCTGACCACGTAGCCCTGGATCTGCAGGCAGCCTTCGGCGGCCAGGCAGAGTTCCTGGGCCTTGGTTTCCACGCCTTCGGCGATCACCGTCAGTTGCATACTGTTGCCCAGGGCGATGATGGCGCGGGTGATCGCCAGATCGTGCGGGTCGTCCGGCAGGCCACGCACGAAGGACTGGTCGATCTTCAGCACGTCCAGCGGCAGGCGCTTGAGGTAGCTGAGCGAGGAGTAGCCGGTGCCGAAGTCGTCGATGGCCAGTTGCACGCCGAGCTGTTTGAGACGGTGGAGGATGTCCAGCGCTTCGCCGGCCTGGTTCATGATGAAGTTCTCGGTGATCTCCAGTTGCAGCAGCTGCGGTGCCAGGTTGTAGCGCTGCAGCAGTGCGCTGATGCGCGGCAGCAGGCTGGGCTGGTGCAGCTGGGCGCCGGCGAGGTTGACCGAGAGGGCGCCGAAGCCGTGGCCGCTTTCCTGCCAGACCTGCAGTTGCCGGCAGGCTTGTTCCAGCACCCAGTCGCCCAGCGGCAGGATCAGCCCGCTTTCTTCGGCCCCCGGGATGAAGCGGTCCGGCGGGATGTCGCCGAACACCGGGTGCGGCCAGCGGATCAGCGCTTCGGCGCCGACCAGGCTCTGGCTGCGCAGGCAGTACTTGGGCTGGTAATACAGGCACAGTTCGTCGCGCTCCAGGGCGCGGCGCAGTTCCTGTTCCATGGCCATGCGTTCGTTGACCTGGAAGGTCAGCGAGCGGGTGTAGAACTCGCTGCGGTTGCGCCCCTTGGCCTTGGATTGGTACATGGCGGCGTCGGCGTTCTTGACCAGGGTGGCGACGTCGAGGCCGTCCTTGGGGTAGAGGCTGATGCCGATGCTAGCGCTGATGAAGAACTCGTGGTTGTCGAGCTGGAACGGCGCGCCGAAGCATTCGAGCAGTTTCTGCGCGACCTGTTCGGCGTCCTGCGGCTGGTGCAGGCCGGGCAGCAGGATGATGAATTCGTCGCCGCCGAGACGGGCCACGGTGTCGATATCACGCAGTTGCAGTGTCAGGCGCGTGGCGATGGCCTTGAGCAACTGGTCGCCGACCGGGTGGCCGAGGCTGTCGTTGATCTGCTTGAAGCGGTCGAGGTCGAGGAACAGCACGGCGCCCAGCTGGTCGTCGGCGCGCGAGCCATCCAGAGCACTGCGCAGGCGGTTCTCGAACAGCAGGCGGTTGGGCAGGCCGGTCAGCGGGTCGTGGTGGGCCTGATGATCGAGGCGTGCCTGGGCATGCTTGAGGCTGGAGATGTCGGCGAATACCCCGACGAAGTGGGTGATCTGGTTATCGCTGTTGCGCACGGCGCTGATGGTCAGCCACTCGGGGTACAGCTCGCCGTTCTTGCGCCGGTTCCAGATTTCCCCCTGCCAGTGGCCGTTGGCCGCGAGGCAGTGCCACATGGCGGCGTAGAAGGCGTTGTCGTGCTGGCCGGAAGACAGCAGGCTGGGGCGCTGGCCGAGGGCTTCGGCCTCGCTGTAACCGGTAATCTGGGTGAAGGCGCGGTTGACCGCAGTGATGCGCTGTTCGAGGTCGGTGATCAGCACGCCTTCGGCAGTGCTTTCGAAGACGGTGGCGGCCTGCTGCAGTTCTTCCTGCATCTGCTGGCGTTCGGTGATGTCGCGGGCGATGGTCAGCAGGCATTCGTCGCCGCCTATGGGCAGCGGCTGCGCGGAAAGTTCGCAGAGGCGCAACTGGCCGCTCTTGGTGCGCACCGGGGCGATCAGGTCGCGCACGCTGCCTTGCTCGCGAATGCGTTGCACCAGGCGTTCTCGATCTTTCGGGTCGGCCCAGATGCCCAGGCTGAGGGTGCTTTGTTCGGCAATCTCGTCGAGGCTGTAGCCGGTGATGCGGCTGAAACCATCGTTGGCCTCCACCAGCATGCCGTCGCGCAGGCGGGTGATCAACAGTCCATCGGGCGAGGCGTGGAAGGCCTTGGCGAACTTCTCCTCGGATATCTGCAACTGCTGCTGGGTGCGCTTCAACTGGCTGATGTCGCGCACCACCACGACCAGTGCCGGGGTGCTGTCGAGCACGAACTGGCTGGCCGAGATGAGGCCGGTGAACAGGCTGCCATCGGCGCGGCGGAAGGGCATTTCCAGGTTGCGCAGGCTTTCGTCCTGCAGGCGCAGCAGCAGGCTCGGGCCGATGCCAGGCACGCCCCACAGATCGAGGTCGGTGGCGGTCTTGCCGATGGCCTGCTCGACGCTGATGCCGGTCTGTTCGGTGAAGGCGGTGTTGACCTCCAGCAGCACGCCGTCGACGCGGCGGGCAATGATCAGGATGTCCGGGCACTGCTGGAAGACCGAGGCGAATTTCTGTTCCGACAGGCGCAGCGCCTGCTCGGTCTGCTTGGCGTCGCTGATGTCGACCATCAGGCCGCGAATCACCTGGCGGTCGTCGCGTTGCAGCAGGGTGACGATATCGCGCACCCACACCGTGCGCCCGTCGGCGGCGAGCAGGCGGTATTCCAGGGCGTGGTCGTTGCCGGCCGAGCATTGTTCCAGGCAGGTGCGCAGGGTGCGCTGGTGATCGTCCGGGTGCAGGTGGCGCTGCCAGAAGCCGGGCTCCAGCCATTCGTGCAGGGGGTAGCCCAGCAATTTTTCCGCATGGGGCGAGACATAGGTGTAAGTGAGCCCGCTGGACTCGGTCTCCCAGGTGATGGCCGAGAGGCTTTCGACCATGTCGCGAAAGTGCTGCTCGCGGTTGCGCAGTTCCTGCTCCAGCGCTTCGCGGTTGCGCATCTCGCGTTTCAGGCGGCGGTTGATGCGCAGGATGATGCCGATGACCGCCAGCAGGCCGAGCAGGGCGGGCAGGCCGTAGAGCAGGGTTTCGTACCAGACGCTGCGTTTGTCCAGCACGCTGCCGACCCAGGGTTCCTGCAAGGCGGCGATTTCTTCGGCGCTGAGTTCGGCGAAGACTTTGTCGAGGATGCCGACCAGTATGCTCTGGCCACGCGGGGCGGCCATGGCCAACTGGTAGCGATAGGGCGTCTCGCCGCTGATATAGACACCGTCGAGCTTGAGCTGGCGCAGGCTCCAGACGCTGGAGGCGAGATCGCCGACCATGGCGTCGACCTGATTGGTCGCCAATGCCTGCAGGGCAGCGGCGACATTGCGCAGCGGCAGCAGGTTGAGATCGGGGTGTTGCTGGCGCAGCAGCTCGTGCGGTGCGTAGTCGGCCACCACGGCAATCTTCAAGCCGTACAGCTCATCGAGCTTTCTCGGCTGTGGCCCGCCGTTGCGAGCAAGGATGACGATGGGAAAGTCCAGGTAGGGGCGGGTGAAGGTCAGGTATTGCTGGCGTTCGGGTGTCGACATCACGCCGGGAAGCAGGTCGATGCGGCCCATGCGCGCCTGCTCCAGTATCGCGCTCCAGTTGTCGGGCTCGACGGGTTGCAGCTCTAGGTCAAGGCGCTCTTCGATCAGCCGTACATAGGCGGCGGTCAGGCCGTGATAGTTGCCCTGTTCGTCACGAAACTCGAACGGTGGCCAGGATGCATCGACACCCAGGCGCAGTTCGCGGTGGGCTGCCAGCCAGGTGCGCTCGTCCTCGTTGAGTGTCAGGGCTTGGGCCGGGGTCATCCAGTACGCCAGGCACAACAGCACAATGGCCGGCAAGCGGGGCATAACGGCCTCGTTTCGCGATCGGTATCGTCGTAGTGTAGATCGGCCATCGCCGGGATGGCAGTTTGATTGCAGCGTCTGCGCTGCCTCTGGCTGGCGAGTGGCCGGGCGTGCTGCCCAGAAAGCAAAACCCCCGGCCTGGGCCGGGGGTTCTGGTATCACTCGTCGAGGAAGGAGCGCAGATGCTCGCTTCGCGTCGGGTGGCGCAGCTTGCGCAGCGCCTTGGCTTCGATCTGACGGATCCGCTCGCGGGTGACATCGAACTGTTTGCCGACTTCCTCGAGGGTGTGGTCGGTGTTCATGTCGATGCCGAAGCGCATGCGCAGCACCTTGGCCTCGCGCGGGGTCAGGCCGGCGAGCACGTCGCGCACCGTCTCCATCAGGTTGATGTCGGTGGTGGCGTCGACCGGGGACATCACGTTGGTGTCCTCGATGAAGTCGCCCAGGTGCGAGTCCTCGTCGTCGCCGATCGGGGTCTCCATGGAGATCGGCTCCTTGGCGATCTTCATGACCTTGCGGATCTTGTCCTCGGGCATGTCCATTTCCTTGGCCAGCTCCTCCGGCGTGGCCTCGCGGCCGAACTGCTGGAGCATCTGGCGGGAAATGCGGTTGAGCTTGTTGATCGTCTCGATCATGTGCACCGGGATGCGGATGGTGCGCGCCTGGTCGGCGATCGAGCGGGTGATCGCCTGGCGGATCCACCAGGTGGCGTAGGTCGAGAACTTGTAGCCGCGGCGGTACTCGAACTTGTCGACCGCCTTCATCAGGCCGATGTTGCCTTCCTGGATCAGGTCGAGGAACTGCAGGCCGCGGTTGGTGTACTTCTTGGCGATGGAGATGACCAGACGCAGGTTGGCCTCGACCATTTCCTTCTTGGCGCGGCGAGCTTTCGCTTCACCGATGGACATGCGACGGTTGATGTCCTTGATCTCGGCCAGGGTCAGGCTGCACTCGGCTTCCAGGTCGGCCAGCTTCTGCTGGCAGCGCTGGATGTCGCCCTGCAGGTTGCCCAGGGCTTCGGCGTACTTGGCCTTGCCCTTGGCCAGGTCGGCGGCCCAGTCCATGTCGATTTCGTTGCCCGGGAACAGGCGCAGGAAGTCGGCACGCGGCATGCGCGCATCACGTACGCACAGCTGCATGATGGCGCGCTCTTGCGAACGCAGACGGTCGAGGGCGTCGCGCACCTGGGTGACCAGGGCGTCGTACTGCTTGGGCACCAGCTTGATCGGCATGAACAGCTCGGCCAGGGTGGCCAGCTCTTCGATGGCCTGCTTGCTGCCACGGCCATGCTTCTTCAGCGCCTTGAGGACTTTGTCCTGCTGCTCGGCCACGGCGTTGAAACGGCGAGCCGCTTCTTCCGGGTCCGGGCCGCCATCGCCTTCTTCTTCCTCGTCGTCGCCGCTCTCGTCTTCTTCTTCGTCGTCGCTTTCTTCAGCGGCGGCGCCTTCCTTGACGGGAACGGGGGCGGCGGCTTCGTCAGGCACGCTGCCGTCATCCGGGTCGATGTAGCCACTGAGGACTTCGGCCAGGCGGCCGCCCTCGGTGGTGACGCGGGTGTACTCGGCGAGGATGCCGTCGACGGTGCCGGGGAAGTGAGCGATGGCGCTCATGACTTCGCGGATGCCTTCCTCGATGCGCTTGGCGATTTCGATCTCGCCTTCGCGGGTCAGCAGTTCCACGGTACCCATTTCGCGCATGTACATGCGCACCGGGTCAGTGGTGCGGCCGATATCGGTCTCGACGGCGGCGAGGGCAGCTGCGGCTTCTTCGGCTGCAGCCTCGTCGGTGTCGGCATCGGCCAGCATCAGGGCGTCTGCATCCGGAGCACTCTCGTGTACCGGGATCCCCATGTCATTGATCATGCGGATGATGTCTTCCACCTGCTCAGGATCTGAAATGTCCTCAGGCAAGTGGTCGTTGACCTCTGCGTAAGTCAGATACTTCTGCTCACGACCCAGGGTGATCAACTCTTTGATACGAGATTGCTGCTGCGCTTTTACGGACATAACACCCTATCCACTGAAGGTCTTGGCGGGCTGAAAACAAGCCGAGGATTATACCTCGGTTTTGGCTTTAGGCGCCAGTTGGGGACTTGCTGCTCTGCGAGGAGGCCAGGCTGTAGTGCTCTCTGAGCAATGTCTTTTCCTCGTCGGTGAGCTCGCTGGGGCTTTTATGAATGATGCTGCGGAGCGCCTTTTCACGCCGCCTCTGCGATTGACTGTTTGCAAGTGTAGTAATGGTGTCGAAAAACTGCTGTTCAAGGTTGTCACCCTGGATCAGCCATTCCTTCTCCGCCAGCGCCCGCAGCAGGCGACCCTGTTCGGTGCCGTGCCAGCGGGCGATCAGTTGCAGCGAACGCAGGCTGGGCGTTTTCTGCAGGGCACCGACCAGGGCCACGAGAAGCTGGGCGTAGGTGTCATCTTCATCGGCGAAATGGCTGACATCTTCGACCTTTTGCGCCAGGTGCGGATGGTGCAGCAGCGTGCGCAGTGCGATCAGGTGCGGTGATTCGACGCTCACGGCGGTGCGCGGGGCACGTGGCGCGAAATCGCCCTTGCCCTTCTTGTTCCACTTGCCGCCGCCATCTTTTTTCCAGCTGCCCTTACCGCCTTCGTTGCTGCGCTCGTAATGCTGCTGCGGTGGTGCGGGCTGCTCGTAACCGCCGACGTCCGGCAGGTTGTCGTAGTAGGCGCTGTCGGGGACGTCGCCGTAATCCGGGTAATCGCTGCTTGGTGCCTGGCTGGCGCTGCTCGGCGCGTGACTGCGCGGGGCGCTGGCGACCTGGCTCAATGCTTCGCCGGAAAGGCCGGTGATCTCGCTCAGGCGCTGGCGCATCAGGGCGCGCAGGTTGTTGCCGGGAATCTTGTCGATCAGCGGCGCGGCCAGGGTCACCAGGTGTGCCTTGCCTTCCAGCGAGCGCGGGTCGGCTTCTTCGCATAGTTGCTGGAAGAAGTAGTCGGCCAGCGGTTGCGCGTGCTGGTTGATGCGCGCGCGGAAGGCGTCGGTGCCCTCGGCGCGGACCAGGGTGTCCGGGTCTTCGCCGTCGGGCAGGAACAGAAAGCGTGCGCGCCGGCCATCCTGCAGGCTCGACAGGGTGGACT
>CAMPIF010000021.1 GCA_946886245.1 Ectopseudomonas composti
CTCAGCGCCAGCCTGCTGCGCAAACAGGAGGTCTGATGGAACGCCTGGCCAATATCCTGTACCTCGGCATCAAGGAGCTGCGCAGCCTGCAGCACGACCTGGCGCTGGTTCTGCTGATCCTCTGGGCCTTCAGCATGGGCGTCTACTCCGCCGCCACCAGCATGCCGGAGAGCCTGCACAACGCCGCCATCGCCGTGGTCGACGAAGATCAGTCTCAGCTCTCCGAGCGACTGATCCAGGCCTTTCAGGAACCCTATTTCCGTACCCCGGAGCGTATCGACCTGAGCGAGATGGATCGCGGCATGGACGCCGGGCGCTACACCTTCACCCTGAACATTCCGCCGAACTTCCAGCGCGACGTGCTCGCCGGTCGCAGCCCGGCAACCCAGCTCAACGTCGATGCCACCCAGGTAAGCATGGCCTTCACCGGTGCTGGCTACATCCAGAACATCGGCGTCAGCGAAGTGGCTGAGTTCGTTCGTCGCTATCGGGGCGAGCTGCAGCAGCCGGCCGAGCTGGCGCTGCGCATACAGTTCAACCCGAATCTGACGCGTGCCTGGTTCGGCTCGGTGATGGAGGTGATCAACCAGATCACCATGCTGTCGATCATCCTCACTGGGGCGGCGCTGATTCGTGAGCGCGAGCACGGCACCGTGGAGCATCTGCTGGTGATGCCGGTGACGCCGCTGGAGATCATGCTGGCCAAGGTCTGGTCGATGGGGCTGGTGGTACTGACGGCGGCGACGCTGTCGCTGCTGCTGGTGGTGCAGGGCTGGCTGCAGGTGCCGATAGAGGGCTCCATCGCGCTGTTCCTGTTCGGCGCGGCGCTGCATCTGTTCGCCACCACCTCGATGGGCATCTTCTTCGGCACCGTGGCGCGCTCGATGCCGCAGCTGGGCCTGCTGATCATCCTGGTGCTGCTGCCGTTGCAGATCCTCTCCGGTGGCACCACGCCACGCGAGAGCATGCCGGAGCTGGTGCAGCAGATCATGCTGGCGGCGCCGACCACCCACTTCGTCGCGCTGGCCCAGGCCATTCTCTATCGCGGCGCAGGGTTCGCGATCATCTGGCCTTACATGCTGGCCATCGCCGCCATCGGCACGCTGTTCTTCGTCGCGGCGCTGACACGCTTTCGCAAGACCCTGGCGCAGATGGCCTGAACAAACTGTAGGAGCGGCTTCAGCCGCGAATCACTTTGGCCTTCACCGCCAAAGCAGCGCCCGAACGCCAGGGGGATTCGCCGCTACTGAATGATCAGATTGTTGAACAGCAGGTCCTCGACGATGGGCTTGCCCTCTTCGCCGTTGATCGCGTCCTGCACCTTCTTCAACGCTTCCTGGCGCAGCGTTTCGCGGCCATCGGGCGCGTTGATGATCTCGCTGGTCTGGGCCGAGAACAGCATCACCATCTGATGACGGATCAGCGGCTCATGCTGCTTGAGCTTCTCCTCGGCTTCGGTGCCGGTCACTCGCAGGGACACATCGGCCTTGAAGAACTTCAGACGATTGCCTTGATCCGCCAGGTTGCCGATCAGGGCTGGCGTCAGGTTGTGATAAATCGTCGTCGGCGCCTCTTCCTTCTCTTCCGAAGCGGCCAGGGCAGGCAGGCAGATCGACAGGCTCAGCAGCAGGGCGGTCAACAGTTTCACGTTCGGCACTCCATCGGGGATGTGCCTAGCATAGCCATCCACAGGCCTGCACCCAAGCCCGGCGCTTATGCCGACCTATCAGGCATCGGCATGCTCGTTGACCCTCGGCGGGCGCTTTCTACACTGCAAGGCACCCTGCAAGAGGAATGACCTTGATGAAAGCCCTGCTGTGCAAAGCCTTCGGCCCTGCCGACACCCTGGTATTGGAAGACCTGCCGAGCCCCGAAGCGAAAAAGAACGAGGTGCTGATCGAGGTGCAGGCCGCCGGGGTCAACTTCCCCGACACGCTGATCATCGAAGGCAAATACCAGTTCAAACCGCCCTTCCCCTTCGCCCCGGGCGGCGAGGTAGCCGGCGTGGTCAAGGCCGTTGGCGAGAAGGTCAGCCATCTGCGCGTCGGTGACCGGGTCATGGCGCTGACCGGCTGGGGCGGCTTCGCCGAAGAGGTCGCCGTACCGGCCTACAACGTGCTGCCGGTGCCCAAGAGCATGGACCTGACCACCGCAGCGGCCTTCGGCATGACCTACGGCACCTCCATGCATGCCCTCAAGCAGCGCGCCCACCTGCAGCCAGGTGAAACCCTGCTGGTGCTCGGCGCCTCCGGCGGCGTCGGCCTGGCGGCGGTGGAAATCGGCAAGGCCATGGGCGCCAAGGTCATCGCTGCAGCGAGTAGCGCCGAGAAACTGGAAGTGGCGCGCAAGGCCGGCGCCGACGAGTTGATCAACTACAGCGAGCAGAGCCTGAAGGACGAAGTGAAGAAACTCACCGGCGGCCAGGGCGTCGACGTGATCTACGACCCGGTGGGCGGCGCACTGTTCGAGGAAGCCTTCCGCAGCATCGGCTGGAATGGCCGCTTCCTGGTCGTGGGTTTCGCCGCCGGCGGTGGCATCCCGGCCCTGCCGGCCAACCTGCCTTTGCTCAAGGGCGCTTCGCTGGTCGGCGTATTCTGGGGCTCCTTCGCTCAGCGCCAGCCGCAGGACAACGCCGACAACTTCCAGCAGCTGTTCGCCTGGCATGCCGAAGGCAAACTCAAGCCGCTGGTGTCGCAGACCTTCCCACTGGAGCGCGGCGGCGAAGCGATCGATGCCCTTGGCCAGCGCAAAGCCGTCGGCAAGGTAGTAGTGGAAGTCCGGTAGGGTGCGCCGCGTGTTCACCGAAGCTGTTCGCAATGACGTAAACAGGGCCGCCATCGGGGCGGCCTTTTGCCATCTCCGCATGGGGTTTCAGGCGCCGTTTAATCCTGGCGCGATTCGGTCGCAGCCAAGAACGAGGAAACGGGCTCGACCGGGCCAATTCATCAGATTCGGCACTGGAGAAACTCTGCCGCTGAAAAGCAGAGCAAGTGGCTGTGAGTCTTGACGCCAGGCCGGCTAATGGGTGTCTCCTATTGTTTCATAGGTGTCCCCTTTTTCCTTGAAGTCAATAATCGTGGTCTCCTATTGTTAACTTGCTACCCTATTGTTACTTTTTATCTCAGCTTACAGAACGTCAACGAAGGGCCATAATCACTACTTAAATTACTCGACTCAATCTTAAACTCAACACCAGGAAAAGCCTTACCAAGAGCCATACTCCAAGAAACGGCAAGAACCTCACACAGCTGCTCGTATATTAAATCGCCAACCTTATCACTCGCCCCAAAAAACGCGTCATATAAAGAAACCCTATTAACAGACAACTCCACATCCATCTTTTCCCTGTCTCCATAAGAAGATAGCAAACCAACCATTCCCGGGTTATATTTAAACTCCAAAAAAACACACCCATCAACACATACTAAGTCAGGAAAAAAAAGCCTAGATACCACAAGGACATCTTCAGGATCACAGACATAGCTAATATATGAATATATATTAATTCCATCCTGATCAGACCATCCAGACTTCCATTTAGGATACTTACCAAGCCCCACAAAAGGCTTTATAACTTCTACTTTGTTCATGGAATTTCCTCTAAGTGAAAAAAGGAAAAAAGGGGACAAAAAGGGGACAGATTTATTTATGACGCAGCACCGTCACCCTAAAAATAAATCTGCCCCCTTTTCGCTACTAAATCTTTACCTCGCGCCAGTAAATATTTTCTGGTAAGGGCTGATTCTGATTGAATCGGGAGAAAACCTCGATAGTATTAGGGGACAGACCACGATTTAACTAGGAAGAAAACGTGGTCTGTCCCCTATTATCATCGTGGTCTGTCCCCTATTGTTGCTTTCAACTGTGGAGCCAGGAATCACTAGCTAGGAATCTCTTCCAGCAATGGCTCACGAACAGAACCCAAGCTTTCCTTGTCAATAGCACCGATAGCTCTGAAATTTTCCCTAGCCTGCTCAAGACTTACAGCATTCGCACCACCAGTGTAAGTCGGATCGCGAAATTGTATTTCGTCATCTTCCCACCCGCACACAGGGCAAATCTCAAAAGTCCCAGGAAGCTCTTCATCGAACGTCAAATATCCACAACAAGCACAAGGGTAACTCATTTTTAAACTCCTACTGCCGATTCCAGTAATTAACTCCATCTGCAGGACGAAACATTGTTCTCGGCGCACCATCTTGCCCTAATACGCCAAACGTATTTGTCTTAGGGTCATATCTAAGAATATCGCCTCGAGCATTGGTCTTTGTCAGAGTCCCCTGCGGTGGATTTGTTAAGAATTTCTTGGACTGCTCCGCATATTGTTTTGCATTCTGAAACTCTGGAAACTCACTCTTGTGTTTATTCCAATGTCCCAAGGCATTTTCAACTGCTGACTTGCTTTTAGTCGACGACCAAATCGCCCCATTCGGTGTAGCCGCACTGGGTGCACCGTTTGCCCCACCAGCTCGACCTACCACAGAGTATTAGGGGAGTATTAGGGGACAGACCACGATTTAACTAGAGTATTAGGGGACAGACCACGATTTACGGAGAAATTAATCGTGGTCTGCCCCCTATTATTGTTGTCCCCTATTGTTGTTGCTCTCAGAGCCGGGAAGTTATATCGCACCTATTTATCGAAGAGTCCAGTCATGTATAGAAATGTATTAAATGACTTGATCGGGAGCATCCTCTAAAGAAGCCCGGTAATCCGTTAAAGAGTATTAGGGGACAGACCACGATTTAACTAGGAAGAAAACGTGGTCTGTCCCCTATTATCCCTATTATCCCTATTATCCCTATTATCCCTTGGCCGGCCTTCAGGCTCAAACGACAGGCAGGTCATGCCGCTTTCAGAGCAACAGCGTCAGGCATAAACCCGTGCTGTCGCTCTGGCGTATCGGCCTCGAATACCTCAGGCGCTCGGCCAGCGATTTATCATGCTCGGCCCTTGCGAAGATGGAGCTTTTGCTGCGTGAGGAGGTTCACCGGCAGGCGCAGGCACTGGGGTAGATTTGTGGGGATTCCTCAGGGACAGATTTATTTATGGCACAGTGCCGCCAGCCTAAAAATAAATCCGTCCCCTTTTTCCTCTTTTTCCTTGTTCTTAAAGAGCAGGAGATATTCGTGGTCTGTCCCCGAATATTCGTTACCGCTATACGACCATATCGATCCATGGCAAACCATGTGTAAATAGTCCCAAACCCTGGTCGCCAATCTTTATTCAAACACCCCATACCTAATCCTCAAGGCCAAGTAACACTACAATTTCCACAAGGGACAACTATAGAAAAAAGGGGACAGATTTATTTATTGGCCCGCCTCGCTGGTAGCCGAAAATAAATCCGTCCCCTTTTCCGGTCGTACGTCCTTCTAGACGATTTCGATAGCGCGTAGCGCGCGCCGCTAGCGCCTTCATCAACTGACCCAACCCGGCGATGGCCTCGCCGGGTTCCAGAAGCAGATGAACATGGTTCGTCATCAGGCAATAGGCGTAGACCTTGACCCCGAAAACATCTTTCAGCTCACGCAGATCAGAAATGTAACGCTGGTAGTCTTGTTCAGCAGCAAACACCACCTGCCGGTTATGCCCTCGCTGCACCACATGATGTGGGTAGTTCGGCAACACAATACGCCCCATCCTTGGCATAACGACCTCCTTCCATTGAGACCTTCAGCTTAGCCGATCAGGCAGATAATAAATCTGTCCCCTTTTTCGCAACTGGCCGAGCAAGTAGTCCGAGCCGAGGAAGTTCTTGAGATTGGTCAGCGCCGGGTTGGTTATATTTTTAAATAGCGGGAGATATTCGTGGTCTGCCTACGAATATCTAGAAAACAACAAGAATCAATGACACTGCCCCCAGTGATTTGGACGGGGCAATAGTCAAGCAGCTAGCTCGCTAGCCTTAATAGCCCAAATTGCTTCTGCATAATCTTCAAGTTCATCTGAAAGCCATGATTCATGATCCCGAACGACATGAAATCGAGCTTGAACACCAAACTCGCTGGCAGAAATAATCGCTTGAAGATCCCCCCAATCTTCCCTCCAACTCCGGAGCAAGCTCTCTACAAACAAAGTCGTATACGAAAGAAAATCCGAAGAAACATAATCATCTATATTAATAGAGTTAACAAAGCACTCATAACCTGTCTTATCTGGAAATTCGTCCTTACTTACATTCTTCAACCTTAACGAGAAGGCTGACAAGAAAAAGCACCCATCACACTCAAAAAAACCATGCCGAATAATTTTCAGAAGCTCCCCTGGTATGTTTTTCTCGTACAAATCCACTCGCGCCATCTCTTCAACCATTAAGCGATTCATTCTAGCCATATCACTCACCTAAATATTTACTCATCCCCTTATTGACAGACTGCTGAAACCTCGCATCCTTCAATAGCTTATTTATAGACTTCGGAGCATTAATAAACGTATTTGTTTCGGGATCATACAAATATTTGTTCCCATTATTATCCTGATAGTGAATCTGCCCTGGCCGTTGCCCTGGATTAGGGTTCTCTACATCAAGACGCTCTTTCCCCACACCTTTCCATATTGTTGTGCTAGCAGTTTTTACTCCATTCTCACCCAACATTCCCTGTTTAGAACTTGGAGCCCTCCCGCCCCCCATCGTCGCACCTAACAAGGTGGCGCCTAACTGAGCAAGGAACCTCGCGCTGTCCTCCCCTGTTTTCAGCGCGGCCAACTCAGTCGCGATGGTGTTCTGTGCGTCTTGGTTACTGCTTCTGATGACATAACCAATTACAGCAGCGCCCCCAAGATCACCATTCGCACCCGCTTGCTTTGCCAACTCAAGCAGCTTCGGATCATCCGCCGCCAATTGTGCCGAGATTGCTTCACATAGCTTAGGGTTACTTTGGCAGGTAGAAGCCAGCTGTTTGTTTCTACTCTCATCTAAATCTGCATACTTTTCCCTGATGTCATTTTTGCACGCGGAGCTGGAGCAATTGGCCTCCTCGGCCATTTGGTTCTCTACCTCTTGATGCAACAGCCAGTTGTACTGCGTAGCATTGCCCGCCACCCAGGCACCGGTCTGCAGGCTCTCAGCATCTGCATTGCTCTGCGCCGCAGCAGCCAGAACCCCGATCACCTGCGAGTTCATCACCAGCAGGCTCTTCTTCTGCTCGGGATCCATCTCACCGTACTGCTTGGACAGGCTGTCGACCAGCAGCTCATTCACCCCGGCAGCCAATGCCCCGGTCTTGAAGTCACCACCTGCCGCCTCTGCCGCCAAGCCTCCCATCACGGCATGCATAGCGATCTTGGCCGGGCTACCGTCTTTCAAATCCCATTTAGATTTTGACGTTTGATCCCCAACCCAGTTGAAACCCGCCGCCGCAAAGGTATTGGCCAGACTGCTGCGCAAGGCGTCGCTGAACGAGCTATCACCTCCCAGAGCGCGATCAAGGACGGTGGAAGTACCGTTTTGCAGTAACTGGTTACCGGCAAAGCGACCGATACCTTCCAATTGGGACAACCCACCGTCAGCAACGACTTTGCCACTGTTCTGCAGCGCACCAGACGTGCCCGTCTCGGTTCCCATCCAGTTGTCGTAGACACCTGCAGTAAGACCTGCAGTTACACCAGAAACGAGATAGCCGCGCAGGGCATCGCTGGAGGTCACATCTTTGAGTACCGCGCCCAGGTTGCCACGGTTGTTAATGGTGCTAATTGCTGCTCCACTAGCGGCCGAGCTGACAACGGCCGTCGTTGCGGCTTGGGCGGCTGTACCCACGGCTGCTGCGGTTGCTGTACTGGCACCTGCCGCACCGGCGGCGCCTGCTGCGGATGAACCGACACTGGCAGCCAGTCCACTCGCCGCCCCCGCCGTGAAGTAGGCGACTACGATGGCAATGATCATCGCCGCAGCCCCACCCAACCCCGAATGGCTGTACTTGAAGGAGTCATGCACCTCCTTCACGCGGCGCCAATCGACATCTCCGCGCTGCTCCATCTCCTTGAGCCAGGCCAGATCAGGATCGGCCTTGACCATGGCGTCGATGGTCTGGCTGACGCTCTGCTGATTGACCTCCTTGACGTCGATCTTCAGGCCGTCCACGGCCTGTATCACCAAATCACCCTTGGCGATCAGTTGGCTCTGGTAGAGGGTTTCATCCGTCGTGCCCTTGCCCTTGGCTGAGGTCCACGCCAGGCTGTTGCTGCTCTTCTCGTGGCTCTCCTGATCCAGATCCTTGACCGCTTCGAAGGTAATCGCGCCGCCACTGTCCAGGGTCAGGTTGTTACCGCTTTCCAGGCGAGCCTTCTGATAAAGCTGGTCGCCCTCACTGATCAGGCTGAGGTTGCCGCCGGTGGTAATGGAACTACCGATGTTGCGTACGGTGGTGACTTCGTCTCGCTGGGTTTCCTTGCTGCCCCAGCCACCTTTTTTCTTCTTGTCGTACAGCGAGTAGTCGCTGTTCTGCGCCGCCAGCAGGGCAAGTTGCTGCCCGGCATACAGATAGGCTTCGTTACCCGCCTTGAGCTGACTGGCGACAAGCAGCAGATTGCCATCGGTGCGCATGTCGAGATTGCCACCGGCCTCAATGACCGACGCAACCTGCTTGACATGCTGCTCCTGGGCGATGACGGTCTTGCCACCGCTCTTGCGGTAGTAATCGGAGCTGCTCTCGTTCGCCGCCGAGGCAATAGTCATATCGCCGCCAGCGCCCAGGCCGATATCGCCACCCGCCTTGACGGTGCTGCCGACCACCAGCAGATCACGACCGGCAACAGCCGTCAGGTCACCGCCCACCTGCACGTCGCTGCCGTACTGGGTGATGCTGTTCTGGTAGGAGTGGCCTTTGCGGTCCCACTTGTTCTGCCGGTTCTCGGCCTCGGCCGAGCCGAGGATGAGGTCGTTGCCCGCCTGCAAGCTGGCATCGCCGCCCGCACTGATGGCGCCGCCGATGTTGCGGATGTCGTTGCCGGCACTGACCAGCAGCTCATTACCGGCTTCGATACGCGCCGCGCTGTCGACGAAGCTCTGCTGGCGGTCGGTGTGGCGCGTGGTGCTGTGGTGGGTGCTGATGGTGCGCTCGTTGACCACATCGCCGGTAACCGCGACCAGGCTCACCTCCTGGCCTTTGAGGATACCGCCCTGGGTGTTGCGGATGCTGTTACCGGCCAGCAGCGACAGGCGTTCACCCGCGTGCATAAGCCCGCCATTGGCGATGCTCTGCTGAGCGGTCACGGTCAGATTCTGGGTCGCACGCAAGGTACCGCTGTTGATCAGGTTGCCGCCAGAGATCAGCGCCACGTCGCGTCCCTGGATCAGCGCGCCGCCAGGTGCCAGGCGCCCTTCGGCCTGCGCCAGGTAGAGCACCGGCACCAGAACCTTCTGCCCCTGCACTTCGCGCTCTTCCATCCACACGATGTCGTGGGTCAGGGCCGCCACCTGTTCGGCGCTCAGGGCAATGCCCAGGCTGAGGTTCAAGGCCTCCTTGCTGGCGAGGGCGTTGTCCATCAGGTACTTGAACTGCGCCTCGTCGCTGGTCAGCCCGGCCAGGTAGCGCTGGCCGGTACGCGCCCGCACCGCTTCACGCACCAGGCGCTGCTCGTAGAAGCCATCGCCCAGGCGGCGCTGCATCTCGTCCGGGTCGAAGCCCAGCAAGCCGAGCATGTAGTCGGAGTTGAGGAAGTTACCCAGGTTGGCGAAGGCCGGGTTGGTTTCGATCAGGTAGCGATGGCCCGGATTGGTGTTCAGGCTGAACAGCCCGTTCTGCCCGCTAGGCAGGGAGAAGCCCGGCAGTGACAGCGGGTCGACGGCCTTCTGCTGCAGGTCGGGCGGCAGTTGCGGATTGAGGGTGACGAAAGTGGCGATATCGCTGCCCGGCGCATCGGTATCCACCCGCGTGCCGCCATTCACGAAGCTGAATGACGGGCGGATACTGGCATTGCCGATTTGTGTGGCATCGATGGTGACTTCACCACCGGCCTGCACAATGGCCGCATAGCTCTGCTCGGCGTCTGGCGTGTAGGTGGTGCCGAAATGCTCGAAGCTGCCCTTGAGGGTGTTTGTAAGGATGTTGTTGAGGTCGGCCTCGATAGTGGCACTGCCCGTGGGCCAGTTGCGTGCGTTGAACCACCTCACGTTGTCGTGAATCCAGCCCTGGGATTTCTCGCGCTCGCTGGTGGCACGGTCTTCGGAAACATACTCGCCGGTCTCGGCGCCCACGCTGGTGAAGGTGTCGCCCGTGATATGCACCGCCCCGTTGGCCGCGAGCATGCTGTAGCGGTTGTTGATGGCCTCGCCGCTGAGGGTGAGATCACCGCCAGCCAGCAGCGAAGCGGTACGCACATCACTGGTGGCTTCGGTACGGTCGATCTGACGCAGACGGTAGCGCACGTTTTCCTTGTCGCCACTGCAGTCGGTGCAATCCGGGTTGTAGAACAGCGCCGCGATCTTGCGGCTGACGATCAGGTTCTCGACTTCATGGGCATTGGTGATTTGCTTCGCGCTAATCGTGATGTTGCCTTCGCTTTCCACCACGCCGGACAGGTTGGCGAACAGCTCGGGGACATCGCCCTCCTCGTTGGCGACGGACTGCAGGTCACCTACGCTGTATAGGTCACCGCGCTGGTTGGTGAAGCGGTCCGCCACCAGCAGCATGGAGGCGCCGCTGAACAGGAAGCCGTCTTCGTTGCGAATATCCGCCGCCTGCAGAGACATTTGACCTGCTGCACCGATGGTGCCGCTGTTGCGCAGATTCTGCGCGGCGAGCTGCAGCCAGGTACCCGCAGTCATCTGACCACGGCTGACCAGATCACCCAGCACGCTCAGCTTCGACGAGCCACCAGCGAGCCACTTGGCATTGGCGCCCAACTCGGCTGCAGCGGCGCTGACATTCAGGTCGCCCTGAGCGATGAGAGAGCCATCGCCTGCGTAAGCGTCTTCCAGCTCCAGACTGAGGCTACCATCGGTTTCGATGCGCCCATCATTGCGCCAGGCGCTGCCCTTGGCCTCGATGCTGTCGCGGGCCAGCAACGCGGCACCTGCCGTTTGCGTGAGCTCTGCAATATCGAGCGAGATGCGCCCGGCCTGCAGTTCGGTGGTGTTGGTCCAGCTGTCGGCTTGCAGATCAAGCTGTGCATTGGTCTGGATGCGGCCACCGGCCTGGCCCAGTTGCTCCAGGCTCATGTCCAGTTTTTGCGCGCCGACATGGCGAATCAGGCCGTCCCTGTTGATCAGGCTGCCGGACTCGACCGCCAGGCTGGCACTGCCGATTTCGATCTGGCCAGCCTGGTTGTTCAACTGCTCATCGACCGCGAGACGACTCTCGCCAGCACTCCCAAGAGCGCGAAGCTGGCCGCTACGGTTATCCAGTGCGCCCGCCTGCAGGCTCACCGAGCCGCCAGCCTCGATAAGGCCTGCGGTGTTGTTGAGGCGCTCGTTGACCCCGACCTGAATGTTGCCGCCCGCTGCCAGGGTGCCGGCTGCGTTGTCGACAGACTCGGCCTCGATGGTCAGCGCCTGACCACTCAAAGCGCTGCCCTGGCGGTTGTCCAGAACCTGGGTGGCAAGCGTCAGGTTGCTCTGGGCGAGGATCTCGCCTTCGCGGTTGTCGAGCTGCTCAGCCTGGAGCGTGGCGCTGCCAGCAGTGGCGATCTTGCCGCCCGCGTTGTCCAACGTTTGCAGATCGGTCGCCATGCTGCCATGGCTGGTCATCTGCCCGGCATTGCGTACCTTGCCGCCATCGAGTTGCAGATGGCCTGCACTGCTGACACTGCCATTGGCGCGCACGCCCGCCTCGATGATCCCGGCGTTGTTCAGTTGCTCAGCCTGCACGGTCAAGCGCTGGCCGGCAGCCAGGCTTTCCCGCACTTCGACCTGCTGCGCGTCGAGCGTGGCGTTGCGGCCCGCGTAGGTGTCAGCGTTGAGGTCCACGGTGTTGGCCTTGAGCGCGACATCACCACTGGCCGCCACACGGTTAAGGCTCAACCTGCCATTGGCATCGATCTGGATATCCCCGGCACTGGCGGCCATGTCGCCGGCCAGTTTCACGCCCACGCCCTGCTCGGTGCCCACCAGGCGAATGGCGCCGGCGTACATACCGCCGAGGGCCGAGCTGTCGATGGCCAGCATGGGCTTGTTGGAACCGTCGTCGGCCTTGGCGGTGGCGGCCAGGGTGGTGGCATCCACTTCGTTGCGGCCGGTGACGATGTTGAGCTTCTTCGCGTGCAGCTCGGCGTTGATCTGCGCGCTGCGGGTGATCAGGTCGAACTGGTCGACGTTGCCGGCATTGAGGCCCTGGCCTTCGATGGCGATCTGCCCGCCGTCGACGTCGAAGCGCTGCAGGCGGCCGTTCTCGATAACCGGGGTGCCGGTGCTGAGGGTGACGCGCGGGGTGTTGATGAAGCCGCAGCCATCGCAGGTGATGCCATGCGGGTTGGCGACGATAACCGCCGCCGAGCGCCCGGCCACTTCCGTATAGCCCTTGAGCTGGCTGGCGTTCCCCCCGGTGACTTCGTTGAGAATCAGCCCGGCGGCGCCGTTCTTCAGGTTGGGGTTGCCGACCACGTAGCCGCCCAGTTGGGTCTGCACCAGGTTCTGCGCACTGTTGTTGAGGATCAGCCCCTGCTGGCCGACGTTGTAGTCGGTGAACTTGTTGTGCGACAGGCCACTGCCATTGGGCGTGGCGATGTTGACCATCGGCACGCCGTTCTGCGCCTGGGTCACGGCGGTGTTGCCGCCTGCGGCCTGGTCAACCGTCAGTTGCGCCGCGGTGGCGACGATGGGGTTGAGAAACAGCACGCCGGCAACGATCAGGGCGATGTTCTGGAACAGGGGACTGCGTACGTCCATGTCGGTACTCCAACCAGCCATCCGGCCGGGCAATCAGAAGAACAGGTCGAATCGGAAATAGACCGGGCGCTCGTCGCGCTCGATGGCATCGGGGCGCTCCAGGGCATGGGCGAAGCTCACCGAGGCCGCCAGGTGCTGGCCGCGCAGGGCAAATTCGAGGGCATTGCCCGTCATGCGCCCGCGCTGCTCGGGGTTGTGCCGGCCGCCGTGAATCACGCCGACGTCATAGGCGAAGGCCAGGCTGTATTCGTGCACGAAGGGGCGTAGCGCCTCCCAGGTGACCGGCCGACGCCAGCGCAGCTGATTGCGCCAGTAGCCGCCGGTGTCGCCGGCCAATGACTGGTCCTTGAAACCGCGCACCGAGCTGAGGCCACCGATGCTGATGCGCTGCGGGCTGAACAGCACGTCTTCGCTCTTCTGGCCGTAGGCCAAGCTGTCGAAGCTGAAGGACTCGCCCCACAGTGCGAACGGCTGCAGGTAGCTCAGGGCCAGGCTGTACTTGTTGTAGCGCGCCACCGGCTGACTGCCTTGCGGGTCGCCGGCGCGCTGGGCGTCGAAGGCACCGATACCGCGCTGCCAGCCGAAATCGGCGTTGACGAAGGCGCTGCCGATACGTCGACCATGGTTGAAGCCCAGCTGCGCTTCGGACAGGCGCGTGCTGGAAGTGTCGATGCGGTTGGCGAGAATGAAGTTGTTGCTGCGCAGGTGGCTGACACCGAGGTTGAAGGCGGTCTTGCTGACGCTGTCGCGGTGCAGCACACGCTCGCCGCGCAGGGCGTGGGTCTTGCTGTCGCCGTCCTGATCGAAGAGAAAACCACCGCCATCGCTCTGCGTGCGGTAGTAGCTCTGGCTGTAGCTGTAGCTGAAGTTCCACCAACCGTAAGGCACCTGGTAGATCAGGCTCTGGCTGTGGGAGTGGCGGTAGCTGTCGCTCACCGCATCGCGGTTGGCGCGCAGGCTGAGCTGGTCGGCCAAACCAAGCGGGCTGTCCCAGTCGAAGCTCAGGCCCCACTGCTGCTCGCCGGTACTTTTCTGCCCGTCGTTGTGACGGTTGAGCCCGGCGCGCCAGGGCTTGTCGCGCTGGCCCTGCAGCTTGACGCGACTGCCGCCGACGGCCTCACCGGGCACCAGCTCAAGCTGGGCCTGACGCGACGGCAGACGGTTGAGCTGATCGACCAGTTGCTCCAGCTCGCGCAGGTCCAGCACTTCACCTGGCTGACCGGGGAAGCCCATGGCCAGTTCGCGGTCAGTAGCCAGTTCGGAGCTGTCCAGCCCTTCCAGGCGGCCTTCGACCACGATGACGCGCAGCTCGCCCGAGGACAGATCCTGCTGCGGCAGGTAGGCGCGCGAGGTGACGTAGCCACGGTCGATGTAGAACTGGGTGATGGCCTTGAGCAGCTCGTTGAGCTGGCCAACGCCCAGACACTCGCCAGCGAAGCGCTGCAGAACAGCCTGCTGGTCGTCCTCAGCGAGAAGAGTGGCGCCTTCCAGGCGAATCTGCTCGATCGCGAAGCAGCGCTCGTCTTCGACGGGGGCGACTTGCAGTTTGGGGGCTTCACCGGGCAGTTGCTGCAGCTCCTCGAGACGCCGCTGCTGCTCCTGCAGCAGGCGCTCCTGGCGCTCGCGGATCAGCTCACGGTCGCCCGGCGTCTGCGCCAGCGCGATAGCGGGAAGAGAGAAGAACAGCCATAGGGCCCCAAAAAGGCCGGGAGCCACTTTTAACGTCGCGCAGCGACGGCCCGTAGGGTGGCCGCCAGGGATGGCAGGCCATAAAGGGCTGATACGGAAAGACATGCCTTCAGTCCTTTGAACAGCAGAAAAACGGCGCCTGAAAATCGGCGGCGATTAGAACATATGGCCCCCTGCCATCAAACGCCTAAAAAATGAACAACTTCACGTTTGGGGACATCGATCCGAACGGATCGACAAGCGCTGCCTGAAAGTGAGACTTACCGCCCCTTTGCGCAGCGGTGCCTCGCCGCGAACAAGGGAAGCACGAATTCGAAAACATGCCGGAAGCATTTTTTGACTTCGTCCAGTTGCTGCCAAGAGAGCGAGCAACGAAAGCTTCGCCCTGGGGTGGGGCTCCTACGAAAGGCGGCTTTGGCATACATGCAGTCAGATATCGCTCGAATACGGTCGGCCCCCTCAGCCCTCTCCCCCAGCCCCTCTCCCGCAAGCGGGAGAGGGGAGCCAAGCGCGTACGGCCTAACTGACTGGCGTCAGACGTTGGCAACCTTATCTGATCGCCATTGACCCTTAACGCGGCGCGTAGGCGAATACGTCGGCGCGCATCTGGTGCGCGTCCATCCCCGCTTCGACCAGCGCATCGAGCGTGGCGTAGACCATCGCCGGTGAACCGCTGGCGTAGACGTGCAAGGCCTTGAGATCCGGGAAGTCCTCGCGCACCGCTTCGTGCAGCAGACCGCAACGACCCTGCCAGCCGCACTGGTCGCTGACTACCTGGTGCAGGAACAGATTGTCCAGCTGTTGCCACTGCGCCCAATGTGGCAGTTCGTAGAAATCCTCGGGCCGACGCGCGCCCCAGTACAGGTGCACCGGATGGGTGAAACCCGCCGCGCGGCAATGCTCGATCAGGCTGTGCATCTGGCCCATGCCGGTGCCGGCGGCGATCAGCACCAGCGGGCCATCGGGCAGGTCGGCGAGGTGGGTATCACCGTAGGGCATCTGCACGCGCGCCATGCCGGTGCTGCGCAGGTGCTCCAACAGGGCGATGCTGCTGTCTTCGCGGGCGAGGATGTGCAGCTCCAGCTCACGCCCGGCGTGCGGCGCCGAAGCCAGGGAGAACGCCGCCATCTCGCCATCCGGGCGCTGTAGCAGCAGGTACTGCCCGGCGTGATAGCGCGGCGCCTTGCCGGCTGGAGTGCGCAGGCGCACGCGGAACACGTCGCCCCCCACTTCCTGGCATTCGATCACCTGGCAGCTCAGTTCGCGCACGGGCAACTCACCCGGTGCCAGTACGCCATCCCAATGCAGCACACAGTCTTCCAGCGGTTCGGCCAGGCAGGTGAACAGCTCACCATGATCCAACTCGGCGCCGTTCTGCCGCACGCGCCCTTCTACCAGCAGCGCGGCGCAGATATGGCAGTTGCCGTTGCGGCAGCTCTGCGGGCAGTCGTAGCCCAGGCGCCGGGCACCATCGAGGATGCGCTCACCCGGCTGCAGCGCGAGAGTGATACCGGAAGGTTGCAGGGTGACGTTCATTAATCGATTCCCAGCTCGCTCCAGAGCGCGTCGACGCGTGCCACTACGGCAGGGTCCTTCTCGATGGCGCGGCCCCATTCGCGGGTGGTCTCGCCCGGCCACTTGTGGGTGGCGTCCAGTCCCATCTTCGAGCCCAGGCCGGAGATCGGCGAGGCGAAGTCGAGATAGTCGATCGGTGTGTTGTCGATCATCACCGTGTCGCGCTTGGGGTCCATGCGCGTGGTAATCGCCCAGATCACGTCATTCCAGTCCCGTGCGTTGATATCGTCGTCGGTGACGATAACGAACTTGGTGTACATGAACTGCCTGAGGAACGACCAGACACCGAGCATTACGCGCTTGGCGTGGCCTGGGTACTGCTTCTTCATGGTCACCACCGCCATGCGGTAGGAACAGCCTTCCGGCGGCAGGTAGAAGTCGGTGATCTCGGGGAACTGCTTCTGCAGGATCGGCACGAACACCTCGTTCAGCGCCACGCCGAGGATCGCCGGCTCATCTGGCGGCCGGCCGGTGTAGGTGCTGTGATAGATAGGATCGCGACGACGGGTGATGCGCTCGACGGTGAACACCGGAAAGGTGTCGACCTCGTTGTAGTAGCCGGTGTGATCGCCATAGGGGCCTTCCGGCGCGGTCTCGCCCGGATGGATCACGCCTTCGAGCACGATCTCGGCACTGGCCGGCACCTGCAGGTCGCTGCCGACAGCCTTGATCAGTTCGGTGCGATGACCGCGCAAGAGACCGGCGAAGGCGTATTCGGAGAGGGTATCGGGCACTGGCGTGACGGCGCCGAGAATGGTCGCCGGGTCGGCACCGAGGGCCACGCACACCGGGTAGGGTTTGTCAGGATGAGCCTTGCACCAGTCGCGGAAGTCGAGCGCGCCGCCACGGTGGCTGAGCCAGCGCATGATCACCTTGTTACGACCGATCACTTGCTGGCGGTAGATGCCGAGGTTCTGGCGCTCCTTGTTCGGGCCCTTGGTGATGGTCAGGCCCCAGGTGATCAGCGGTGCCACGTCACCCGGCCAGCAGTGCTGGATCGGCAGTTTGCCCAGGTCGACGTCGTCGCCCTCCTCGATCACTTCATGGCACGGCGCATCCTTGACCACCTTGGGCGCCATGGAAATGACCTTCTTGAAGATCGGCAGCTTGCTCCAGGCATCCTTGAGGCCCTTGGGCGGCTCGGGCTCCTTGAGAAAGGCCAGCAGCTTGCCGATCTCGCGCAGTTCGGACACCTCTTCGGCGCCCATGCCCAGCGCCACGCGCTTGGGCGTGCCGAACAGATTGCCGAGCACCGGCACGTCGAAGCCGGTGGGCTTTTCGAACAGCAGCGCCGGGCCGCCCTTGCGCAGGGTGCGGTCGCAGATTTCGGTCATTTCCAGAACGGGCGATACCGGCGTCTGGATGCGCTTGAGTTCGCCGCGCTTTTCCAGTTCACGGATGAAGTCGCGCAGGTCGCGATACTGCATGCAGGAGCCTCGTGTCGGACAGGCAGGAGTCGGCCGCAAAGTTTAGCGCCGAAGTCGGGCTTTCAGAAGGCTTGAAAGCTTCCAGATACGACAAGGCCGGGTTTCCCCGGCCTTGTGGCGGTGCAATGGATCGTAGCGAGCAAAGGTCAGGCAAGGCTCAACGACCAACGGGAGTAACAGCCAAAGGCTGGCCCGAAGGGTGAGCGCCAGCGAATCAAACAGGCGAGGAAGCGGAGTGTACTTTTGTACATGAGCTTTCCGAGTCGGCTTTTAACGCAGCATCACCTTCGCGCAGTAGATCCTCTTACTTGCGCTTCATCGACAGGAAGAACTCATCGTTGGTCTTGGTCGCTTTCAGCTTGTCGATGAGGAACTCGATGGCCGCGATCTCATCCATCGGGTGCAGCAGTTTGCGCAGAATCCACATGCGCGACAGCTCTTCTTCACCGGTCAGCAGTTCTTCGCGGCGGGTGCCCGACTTGTTGATGTTGATCGCCGGGAACACGCGTTTCTCGGAAACACGGCGATCGAGGATCAGCTCCATGTTGCCGGTGCCCTTGAATTCCTCGTAGATCACTTCGTCCATCTTCGAGCCGGTTTCCACCAGCGCAGTAGCGATGATGGTCAGCGAGCCGCCTTCTTCGATGTTACGGGCAGCGCCGAAGAAGCGCTTGGGCTTCTCCAGGGCATGGGCGTCGACACCACCAGTCAGGACCTTGCCGGAGCTAGGGATCACGGTGTTGTAGGCACGCGCCAGACGGGTGATGGAGTCGAGCAGGATGACCACATCCTTCTTGTGCTCGACCAGGCGCTTGGCCTTCTCGATCACCATTTCGGCGACCTGCACATGGCGGGTCGGCGGCTCGTCGAAGGTCGAGGCGACCACTTCGCCGCGCACGGTGCGCTGCATTTCGGTCACTTCTTCCGGGCGCTCGTCGATCAGCAGAACGATCAGATGGCACTCGGGATTGTTACGGGTGATGTTGCTCGCGATGTTCTGCAGCATGATCGTCTTGCCCGCCTTTGGCGGAGCGACGATCAGGCCGCGCTGGCCCTTGCCGATCGGGGCACAGAGGTCGATTACCCGGCCGGTCAGGTCTTCGGTGGAGCCGTTGCCGGCTTCCATCGTCAGACGCTGGTTGGGGAACAGCGGCGTCAGGTTCTCGAACAGGATCTTGCTCTTGGCGTTTTCCGGACGGTCGAAGTTGATCGTGTCGACCTTGAGCAGCGCGAAATAGCGCTCGCCTTCCTTCGGCGGACGGATCTTGCCGACGATGGTGTCACCGGTACGCAGGTTGAAGCGGCGAATCTGGCTCGGCGAGACATAGATGTCGTCAGGGCCGGCGAGATAGGACGAATCCGCGGAGCGCAGGAAGCCGAAGCCGTCTTGCAGAATCTCCAGCACGCCATCACCGGAGATTTCCTCACCGCTTTTCGCGTGCTTTTTCAGCAAGGAGAAAATCACGTCCTGCTTGCGCGAACGGGCCATGTTGTCGATGCCCATCTGTTCGGCCATTTCCAGCAGTTCGGTGATGGGCTTTTGCTTAAGTT
>CAMPIF010000022.1 GCA_946886245.1 Ectopseudomonas composti
GCTACCTGGTTCTGCAGGGCGTTTCCCCGGCTCAGCTGGAGCTGGTTTCCTACGGCGAAGAGCGTCCGGTTGCCACTGGCAACGACGAGCAGTCCTGGGCTCAGAACCGTCGCGTAGAGCTGCGTAAGTAAGCTGCCATGCGAGATTGCCGCCGTATCCTGACCCTTCTGACACTCGCCTTGCCGCTCGCGGCAATGGCGGAGGTTCCCGTACTGGAAAGCAGCTCCATGCAACAGGGCAGCAGCTATCCACCGGCGGGTTATGGTACGGCCGGCGCCTCTGCCGGAGCGGGTGCGCAAGCACCCGCTTCTGCGCAGGGTATGCTGTTCAACCAGCTCCAGCAGATGCAGCAGGAAATTGCGCAACTGCGTGGCATGGTCGAGGAGCAGCAAAATGAAATCCAGCGCCTCAAGCAGGAAGGCCTGGAGCGTTACCAGGATCTGGACCAACGCATTTCTTCCGGTGTTGCTGCCGGTGGAGCTCCTGCACAGCATTCAGCCGATGGCGCGGTAAGCGCCAATGGCACCCCGACGCCCCCTGCAGCGCAGCAGCAGGCCAGCGCCGAGCCGGGTGATCCGGCCAAGGAAAAACTCTACTACGACGCCGCCTTTGACCTGATCAAGGCCAAGGATTTCGACAAGGCCTCGCAGGCATTCGCAGCCTTTCTCAATCGCTATCCCAACAGCCAGTACGCAGGTAACGCGCAGTACTGGTTGGGCGAAGTGAATCTGGCCAAGGGCGACCTGCAGGCAGCCGGCCAGGCCTTCGCCAAGGTCAGCCAGGCCTATCCGAGCCACGCCAAGGTACCGGATTCACTGTTCAAGCTGGCCGATGTCGAGCGTCGCCTGGGTCACAACGACAAGGCCCGTGGCATCCTTCAGCAAGTCATCGCGCAGTACCCGGGTAGCTCGGCCGCTCAACTGGCCCAGCGTGATCTGCAGCGGCTGTAAGCCGTACGTTGACGAAAAACCCGCGCCCGTCGCGGGTTTTTCTTATCTGGCATCGCGTGATCCATTAGAATGCGCGGCGGCTCAGGTGGCAGGGTTTCAGCTCGGCTGATGTCCTTGTCGCCGCGCCTTGTCGAACGTCGGCCGCTGCCGGCGTTCCTGTCTTTCCACGCAACGGAGGCGGATGGCCTGTTTCGTCATCACGCTCGTGGCTACCATGCAAGAAACCCTGCGCATCACCGAGATTTTCTATTCGCTGCAGGGGGAGACGCGTACCGCTGGCTTGCCAACGGTATTCGTGCGCCTTACCGGCTGTCCCCTGCGCTGTCAGTACTGTGATACCGCCTATGCCTTCAGTGGTGGCGAAATCGTCACGCTGGACAGCGTCCTCGACCAAGTGGCCGCCTATCGCCCGCGTTACGTCTGTGTCACCGGCGGTGAGCCGCTGGCTCAGCCCAACTGCATTGCCTTGCTCACGCGCCTGTGCGACGCCGGCTACGAGGTATCGCTGGAAACCAGTGGCGCGCTCGATGTTTCTGCGGTCGATCCCCGGGTCAGCAAGGTGCTGGATCTGAAGACGCCTGGCTCTGCCGAAGTGCAGCGCAATCGCTACGAGAACATCCAGTGGCTGACACGCAACGATCAGGTCAAGTTCGTTATCTGCTCGCGCGAGGACTACGACTGGGCGGTATCCAAGCTGATCGAGTACGACCTGGCTGGCCGAGCCGGCGAAGTGCTGTTCTCGCCCAGTCACAAACAGGTCGATGCGCGTGCGCTGGCCGATTGGATCGTGACCGACAACCTGCCAGTACGCCTGCAGTTGCAGCTGCACAAGATTCTCTGGAACGATGAGCCGGGACACTGAACATGAACGACAAGAAAGCAGTCATCCTCCTTTCCGGCGGCCTGGACTCGGCCACCGTGGTAGCCATGGCCAAGGCCGAGGGTTACAGCTGCTACAGCATGAGTTTCGATTACGGCCAGCGCCATCGCGCCGAGTTGCAGGCAGCCGAGCGTGTGGCGCGGCAGTTGGGTGTAGTCGAGCACAAGGTGATCGGCCTGAACCTCAACGGCATCGGCGGTTCGGCGTTGACCGACAGCAGCATCGCCGTGCCGGAGTCCCCGACCGAGGGCATTCCTGCGACCTATGTGCCGGCGCGCAATACCGTGTTTCTGGCGCTCGCACTGGGCTGGGCCGAGGTGCTCGATGCGCGCGAGATCTTCATTGGCGTCAACGCAGTGGATTACTCGGGCTACCCGGATTGCCGCCCCGAGTTCGTCGACGCCTTCGAGCGTATGGCCAACCTGGCGACCAAGGCGGGTGTGGAGGGGCAGGGCTTCACCATTCGCGCGCCGCTGCAGCAGATGAGCAAGGGTGAGATCATCCAGGCTGGTATGCGCCTGGGTGTCGATTATGCGCTCACGGTCTCCTGCTACCAGGCCGATGATGATGGCCGCGCCTGTGGCAAGTGTGACAGCTGCCGCCTGCGTGCAGCTGGTTTCGCCGCAGCCGGTGTGCCTGATGCAACGCGCTACTTCTGAAAAAGTTTTCGTGAAGTGTTGATTTCCTGAATTAAATCAGTATCATGCGCCTCGCGTTGGGTCGTTAGCTCAGTTGGTAGAGCAGTTGGCTTTTAACCAATTGGTCGTAGGTTCGAATCCTACACGACCCACCAGATCTAAAAGGGTGGCTGCAACCTGTCATACACTGTACGCCTAGGGCCCGCTTGTGGTGAAAACAGTTTGGTTGCAGGCTCTCGACTCATACAGAAAGTCCGACTGAAAAGTCGGACTTTTTCGTTTCTGGGACTCAGAAGCCTTCTGTCTTCGCGCGCAAGCGAAGCCTTGGATCCTCACCAAGCTGTGTGCATTCGTACAATTTGACGCCAGGCGCCTGTGCGAACGAGCCCGGCGACACCCCCTTCAGCCCAGGGGCCAGCCTTTTCACCCAGCAAGCGTGGCGCAATGTCAGGCAGGAGCTCGTCGACTAATCCGGCCCTGATCAGCGCTCCGCCCAGGCGAGCCCGCGCTTCGACGAACAGGTCGTGGACGGAGCGCTTGCAAAGCGCCTTCATCAACTCCTACAGCATCTCGTGATCGTCGCTGGCCAGATGATTCAGCCCTCACCCAGGACACAGCCTACATGAGGTTTGGGGGCTGTAACGTCCCCGCTTAGCCAGCTCCAGAGCAGCGCCGACAATTCATCGCGATGATCGATGCTTGCGCTGGTGAGGCCGGGCAGGGCGCTTTGTGCCTAGGGGGCGATTTCCCCTTCAGGCTGCCGTTTCAGGGTTGCGCCTCGATGGGGTACAAATGCCCATCGTAGGAGCTGGCGATGAACGCCTGCGTCTCCGGTGAGTAGGTGATGCAAGAGATGCCGCTGGTGGTCGGTTTGCGCTGGGTGATCCAGCGCTGTGTTTCCAGGTCGAATAACGCCACCGTACCACCATAGCTGCCGGTGGCGATCAGCTTACGATCCGGCGAAGCAGCGATGCATTTCACCGAATGCAGATGCGGGGTTTTGAATACTTCGCTCTTGCCGGTACGCCACAAGCGCAGCTTGAGATCCCGGCCCACGCTGGCGAACCCACCATCGATGGTGGTGCAAGCATTGGAGATGCGTTCATGGGCAAGCTCGCTATAGGCGTGTTCGGTGAAATCGGAAATTCGGTGGAATGCGGCGGCCCTGTTGGCGCAAACGCTGAAGAGGAACTCTTCGTCGGCGGATATGCCTTTGATGGCGTTATCGTGCATCAGGATCTCGCTCTGATAGGCCACCTCGCCCTCGTGATTTAGGGCAAACACCAGGGCTTCACCCGTGTAGGTGCCGATTGTCGCGTGCGGCTGGCCGTCACGAAGGAATGCTGCGCCGCAGTTGAGTGGCGAGCGATGCTGATAAATCAGCTTGCCGGTCACCGCATCGAACACCTGGCCCATCTGGCCGCCGGTGAGAACGGCGTCTTCAAACGGCAGCAGGAAGTTGCACAAGCTGCCGATCAGTGTGCTCGGCTTGCCGTTCACCATGAGCAGGCCGGCGTCACCGATCGCGTAGGTATCGCCCTGATGCACGAGAACGGCATTGAGGCTGATGGCCTGCTCGATGCCTGCGAGCTCCCACTCGTTAGTGATGTGATTCCATACAGCGTATGACGAGCCGAAGGTGACGAAGGCGATACGCCGCTCGCCCAGGAAGGTGCAGCTTCGCGGCCAGATGAGGTTGGGTAGAGAGCTCTCGGCGAGCTTTCTCAATTGACCGTGCTCGAGTGCCTGCCAGAGAACCACCGAGCGATCATAGCTGAGACTGATCAGCTGGCGTTTCTGGTCGTCCCAGACGACTCGCTTGATACCCGCAGCATGGGCCTGATGACAATGCTTGCCCGCCTTGTCGATGACGGTCAGGCTTCCTTTGTCGTCACCCGCGAAGATAGTGCCGTCACTGGTCAGGGCTATGGTATCGGTTTCCACGCCGCCCAAATCGATGTTCTCGATGTGGACGCCGCTCTGAACGTCCCAGCGGCGAATGGTGCCGTCGTCGCTGCTGGAAATCAGGCTGGCACCGTCGGCGGCCCAGCTCACCGAGATGACATCGGCCTCGTGGCCGCGTAGCACATGACGGCATTGGCCGCTGGCGACATCGAACAGGCGGATGGTGTGGTCGCGTGAGCAGGTGGAGACAGTGTCGCCGGCTGGGTTGAAGACGGCCATTTCGACATCGTCCTCGTGTCCGATGAGCGCAGCTTTCAAACGCATGCTCGGGACTTCCCAGATACGGGCGCTGTAGTCGCTGCTGGCACTAACCAGAAGCCTGCCGTCCTGGCTGAAGGCGCATTGATTGGCGAGGTGATCGTGGAAGACCTGATGGATGGCTTGCTTGGTTTGAGCGTCCCACAGGATGACTTGATTGTCATAACCTGCGGTGGCGATGTAGCGCTCCTGGTAACTGGCGATACCGCTGATCGGGGCGAAATGTTTCATCACAGAACTCCTCGCATATCAAACCGAAAGATCGAGTTTGATGGTGTGATTTTTTTTCTGGGCCTTGGCCAGCAGATAGTTACGGTTGTGCTCGGTCACGAAGATTCCCGTTGGAATCACCTCGTCAATCTGCAATCCGAATGCTTGCAAGGCTTCGACTTTTTCCGGGTTGTTGGTCATCAAGCGACAGCGCTTCACACCCAGTGCTGTGAGCATCTGCGCAGCAGCGGTGAAATTGCGACCGTCATCGGGGAAGCTCAGTTGGCGATTGGCCTCGAAGGTATCCAGACCGCCATCCTGAAGGCGATAAGCGGCCAGCTTGGCGTACAGCCCGATACCCCGTCCCTCCTGGCGTAGATAGAGCAGTACGCCGCCCTCTTCGGTCATCCGCTCAAGGGCTTCGTGCAACTGGGCACCGCAGTCGCAGCGATGGGAGCCGAAAATGTCGCCCGTCAGGCATTCGGAGTGAATTCTGACCAGAGGCGATTCTTGTTCCAGAGAGCCCATGACGATAGCGACATGTTCTTCGGGTGTTTCAAATCCATCGAAGGAAAAGAACTTTCCTACATAGCCATTGGAAAGGATGGGGATTTCGACGAAGTTCTTTACATGGCATGCGCACATGGCGAATCTCTCATGAAGCAGGGAACGGACTATTGGCTGTCTGGCTCAGAGACTCTCAGCAAGGCGCAAGCCCATCACGTAGATAGCTCTGGGAAACTTTCCATGACGTCTCGTGGAGCGCGCTAGATCCCGGAAACGGGAAAAGCTCCCGCCACGGGCGATCCGATGGGGGCCCACGACACAGAGCAGATCGTCGGTTACCCGTTCTCCTCCAGGGTAGGGGCGGTAGTCGTCGGCGACGTATTCCTCGACATTGCCGGCCATGTCCAGGCAACCAAAGGGTGAGGCGCCGCAGGCGAACATGCCTACAGGGGTGGTATGCAACAGGCCGGCCTCGGCAGTATTCGCATGATCCGCCAAGAAGCGCTCTCCCCAGGGGTACTCGAGGTTCCCTGGCCCGGCAGAGGCGTACTCCCATTCAGCTTCGCTGGGCAGACGAAAGGACCGTCCGGTCTTCTCCGCCACCCAGTCGGCATAGCAGTCAGCATCCTCAGCACGCAAACCGCTGACCGGATGATTGGCCTGCTCAGCGGGATAGCGCCCGAGAAACCAGCTGTCAGGTATACGCTGCTCGCCACTTTCCCGTAGAAAGATTCGATACTCCAGATTGGTTACCGGATAACGTGCGATCCGGTACGGCTCGAGGTGCACGCGATGGCGTGGTGTCTCCTTGATGATCCATCTGCGATCGAGATTGAGATCCGCCAACTGATCCATGACAGCGTCCAGCTCGGTGGTATCCAGGCCTATGTACACCTCACCGGCAGGCACATCGATCATCTGTGGCGCCAACGGATCCAGACGTGGATCACCGTACAAGGCGAGCAGGCGCCCGGCCTCATGTCGCCGTGCCAGTGGCTCGTCTTGGCTTTCCAGCAGTGCTACCAGGCGCTCGGTATTGAGCTGGGCCAGGGCACGGAATTCATCTACCGGTAGAAGCAGTTCACGCGTGGTGGTGTAAGCGTCGGGAAGCCCCAGCAACGCTCGATCACTTAGTTTCGGCGAGGCTTTTGCCAAGAAAGGGGGGGAGTGGAAATGCTTTTCCATTGCCATCTTATCGCGCCTATTGAATTGAATTCAGACACCGGCGGTGGTTTAAAGCCGGCCGCTCAAACCGGTCTGCAGGCAGTTATCCTGGAATCTGTCCCAAAAGCCCGGGGTATAACGTTTGATATCGCTCTCGAGGAGCAAGGGTTTTTGCCAATGAACATCGCGAAGTCCAGCGTCGACCATTACCGCTTCATAGTCTTCACGGCGCCAGCGGAAGAAGGTAAAGGGGCTGGGTGGGATGGTGACGAACTCGGCCTGATGGCGAAATCCTTCGGCCCAAGGCTCTTCGGTCAGAACATTGACTCCGTAACGGGTGAAGTTTCCATTGGCCAACTGGAAGTCCGGTTCGACCGTATAGGCAACCAGGCGTCCTGAAGGTTTCAAGTTGTTTACCACGGTTTTGAACATCTTTCTCATGTCGTCTAGGGAATCGGCATAATTGAACAGCCACGCCGCCATTACCATGTCAAACTTTCCGAACGACTCCATGTTGCATACATTTCGGACATGGAATTCAATAGCGTCGCCATTCTCGCTAGACTTCTTGCGCGCAAGGTCGATCATTTTTTCCGAAATATCCACGCCGACCACTCTACTTGCTTCTTTTTCGAGCAGTTCGCGGCCGAAATAGCCATATCCGCAGGCAAGATCCAGAACGCTCTGGCCTTTCACATCCCCTGCCATATGCATCAGTGTTCGTACTTCAACCGCACGTTGAGCAGCGGTGTCGGTAAAACTCTCGAAGAGGCCGCCGATCAAGTCGTAGGTTGATTTGTTTTTCATCTGAAGTATCTCTTGTAATGGCGTTGAATATTAATGGTCAGTTCTCTTTAGGGTAGATTGCAATGATTTAAGAAAAGGAGGCGCTAGGGTGTAGTGTCAAAGGGCTTGTTAGTGAGCTCTTGGGCAGACCGCTAGTTGGGGTGAAGTAATTTATAGTACGAATGTGTATAGGGGGGTTCGGGAGCGGTCCAATTCTTTTGCTGCATCATGAATATTCTTACGGCGAATCAAGTGTTGGTTGAATCGCAAGGTAAATGAGCGATTGCGAGGCGTCGGAGTTGCACGGCAGGATGAGGGGGTTAATGGCGGGATACGCTGCTCGAGTAAGCGCTCATTGATGATCTACGGCGCTGAAATGGCGAAGACTAGTGTAGATGTGCAGCGATCTAATCTATATCCATATTTAACTCAGTCACGATTCGCCGTGCGTATGATCATCTGTCGTAGCCACGAATGCGCGGGATCGCCCTCCCGGCGCTGATGCCAGATCAGGTCGAAGTGGAAAGGCTCTATCACCAGCGGTGGCTCGAACACTCTAAGTCGTGGATCCATGCCAGCCGACTCGAGGCTGCGTCGGGCCACGGTAAGGATTAGATCGGTGCCGACAATCAGTTCGTTTGCCACACCCCAATGCGGCAGGATCATGGCTATTCGCCTGTGCAAATTCTCCCGCGCAAGCGCACGGTCGATTTCGTTGTCGTTACCCGAGCGCATGGCCACTAGCACGTGCGGACGTGCCAGCCATGAGTCCCGATCAATTACGCCACTTTCCGGCAGGGTCGAGACGTCGGCGAGGCAGGCGAAACGTTCGACGAAAAGCGTGCGCATGCGCAACTTGTCCGAGTTTTGCCCTGGGAAGACGCCGAGGGCCATATCCGTTTCACCATCCATCACATCGGCCAGCATCGATTCCCGGCTGGCCTGGCTGACGACGAGATCGATACCGGGCGCGATGGTGCGTAGCGAGCGTGTCAGTCCAGGTAGCAGCACCCGTGCTCCGTAATCCGACATGGCCAGGCGAAATATCCGCTGTGCGCGGGTCGGATCAAACTGCGGAGGATCCAGCAGCGCCCCCAATTGATCCAGAGAGTCGGTCAAGGGCTGTATAAGCTCGCTCGCTCGTGGCGTCAGTTCAAGCCTGCCCGCGCGTCTGATCAACAGAGGATCATCGAACAACTTGCGTAGATGAGCCAGAGAGTGGCTGATCGCCGGCTGGCTTTTATGCAGGCGCAAAGCAGTTCGTGAGATGTGTTTTTCCAGCAGCAAGGCATGGAGGGTGACCAAGAGATTGAGGTCGATGCGTCTTAGTTTATTCATAGTAAGAATATCCATTAAATAGAATATGAATTTCCATTCGAGATGCTAATGCGTAAAGGTTCTTGCCACGACAATCTATGACACTGGAGTGATCGCATGTCCTCTTCGCTTTCTCTCGCCGGCATGTTACTGGCCCTGGCTGCGTTGATCTCCGGTGCTCTGGTGCCTTTTCAGGCTGGCAGCAACGCGGCGCTGGGGCGCGCACTGGGCCACCCGTTATGGGCAACCGTCGCTTCACTGCTGGTCAGCCTGTGCGTTGTGCTGCCGATCATTTTGGTCACGAGAGCCCCTGCACCGTTGCTCAATCAGGCTGGGGCGTTACCGCTGTGGGCTTGGTTTGGCGGCGTCGCCGGCGTCATCTACATCAGCTCGGCGCTGATGCTGACTCCCCGCTTGGGCGCGACCGGTTTCATCGTCTGTGTCATCGCAGGCCAGATGCTCACTTCCTTGCTGATCGACCACTTCGGTCTGATGGGGCTATCGGTCAAAGAAGCCAGCCTTGGACGCGTCGGCGGTGTCCTGCTGATCTTCGCGGGGATGCTCATGGTGCAGTGGTCCGCTGCCCTCTAGGGCATACCCGCAGCCGTGTCCTTGCACGACGCTGCCGTCGCGCAAACCACAATCAACGCAACGTCAAACGCGGGAGACTTACAGGATGAAGACCTCGCTCGCGCTTGTGGCGACCATGCTGAGTGCGGCTTTGCTGGCGACCTGGAGTCTTTGGTCGGCTCAGGCCGAAGAAGCTCAGGTGCAAACCATGCTCAAGGTGAAGGTTGCCTTGAGCAAGGTCGAGTTTCAGCACGTGCCGCGTTATTACGACAGTATCGGAACCTTGGAAGCCGTCAGCCAGGTTCGGGTGAGCGCCGAGGTGCCGGGCAGGGTTTCCGCCTTGCATTTCGACTCGGGGCAGAGAGTCGAGGCCGGGCAACCTCTGATCAGCCTCAATGACGAGCCGCAGAGGGCGCAAAGACGTCGCCTGGAGGCCGTGCTGCGCAACGCCGAACAGCGTCTGCAACGAATGTCCAAGCTGGCTCCCAGTGGTGCGGCTAGTCAGGAGCAATTCGACCAGGCCCGTGCTGATCGTGACGCGGCTCGGGGCGAGTTGGCGCAAGTCAATGCGCTGATCGCTCAGAAGAACATCCGTGCGCCTTTCAGTGGCGAGTTGGGCATCCGGCAGGTTCACCTTGGGCAGTATCTCAACCCCGGTGATGTCATCGCCAACCTCAGCGACAGTCGCCGCCTGCGCGTCAATTTTTCCCTTGACGAACGGGCGCGCAGCGAACTCGACTGGGGGCAGCCCGTGGAGTTGCGCTTCCATGCGCGTCCGGATCAGCGCTTCGAGGCGCGCATCAATGCCATCGACCCCATACTCGACGACGCGCGGATGATTCACGTCCAGGCCAGCCTGGATGGCCGCGACAGGCATCTTGCCGCCGGGATGTTCGCTGAGGTTCGGGTACGCCGGCCTGATCGCGCAAAGACGCTAAGCATTACGCAGACCGCCATCTTGGCCACGGCCTACGGCGACATGGTCTTCATCGCCCGAGAGGAAGACGGAGTGCTGCGCGCCAAGCGTGTAGCTGTGCGCACCGGCGATGTCTGGGATGGCCGGGTGGAGGTGCTTGAAGGGCTCCAGATCAGTGACCGGGTGGTGGTATCCGGGCAGAACAGGCTCAGCGACGAGACGCCACTGCAAGTGCTCCCGCGCAACAGCCTCGACGATGACGACGGGCAAGGCCCGCAGCCATGAAGTTCACGGATCTGTTCATCCATCGGCCAGTTCTGTCCCTAGTGCTCAACGCGCTCATTCTGCTGCTGGGCGTGTTGGCCATTCAGCACTTGCCGATTCTCCAGTACCCGTTGCTGGAAAATGCCACGATCCGGGTGACCACCGAATACCCAGGCGCCCCCGCCGAGCTCATGCAAGGCTTCGTCACCCAACCTATCGCCCAGGCACTGGCCTCGGTAGAGGGGGTGGATTACCTGAGCTCCTCCTCGGTACAGGGCAAGAGTGCAATCGATGTGCGCCTGCGTCTGGGGCAGGACTCGACCCAGGCACTCACCGAGGTGATAGCACGGGTCAGCCAGGTTCGCTACCGTCTCCCAGAGGAAGCCTACGATCCGGTGATCGAGCGCTCCAGTGGTGACTCCACCGCGGTCGCCTACGTGGGTTTTTCGGGCAAGGAGCTATCCGCACCTGCGCTGACCGACTACCTATCGCGGGTCGTGGAGCCGATGTTCTCCGCGATCGATGGGGTTGCCAGGATTGAAATTTTCGGCGGTCAGCGCATGGCAATGCGCCTCTGGCTCGACCCGGCGCGCCTGGCCGCGCGCGGTCTCACCGCAGAAGAGGTGGCGGTGGCGATTCGCGCGGAGAACTACCAGGCGGCGCCTGGGAAGATCAAAGGTCAGTACCGGGTCTCGGGGATCGAATTGGATACCGATCTGAACAGCGTTTCGCAGTTCAGCGAGATGGTGGTGCATAGCGACGCACGTGGTCTGGTGCGGATCAAGGATGTAGGCACCGTCGAGCTGGGCGCGGCCGCTAGCGAAACCAGCGCGTTGATGGACGCTCAGCCGGCGGTGCACCTGGGGCTATTCGCCGCGCCGCTCGGAAACCCGCTGGTGATAGTCGAGGGTATCGAGCAACGCTTGGCGGAGATCCGCAAGACGCTGCCTCCTGGCGTCAAAGTCGAGTTGGCGTTCGAGACCGCGCGTTTCATTCAGGCCTCCATCGACGAGGTCATGCACACCCTGGTCGAGGCACTGTTGATCGTGGTGGTGGTCATCTACTTCTGTCTTGGCTCGTTTCGCACCGTACTTATTCCGCTCATGGCCATCCCCTTGTCGATGCTCGGTACCGCTGCACTGATGCTTGCCTTCGGCTTCAGTATCAATCTTCTTACCCTGCTGGCGATGGTGTTGGCGATCGGCCTGGTGGTGGACGATGCCATTGTCGTGGTGGAAAACACCCACCGTCACATGGCCGAAGGCAAGTCAGGGGTGGTCGCGGCTCTGCTCGGTGCGCGGGAAGTGGCGGGGCCGGTGATCGCCATGACCTTGACCCTGGCGGCGGTATACGCCCCCGATTGCCTTCATGGGTGGCCTGACTGGAGCGCTATTTCGCGAGTTCGCCTTGAGCCTGGCAGGCGCTGTGTTGATTTCCGGGATTGTGGCACTGACGCTTTCGCCCGTGATGGCCTCCATGCTGCTGCGCCATGATCAGGAGAGTCGAGTGGCACGAGCGGCGAGCCACTTCTTCGAATCTCTCGCGCAGCGATACGGGAATCTGCTGGAACGCTCGCTGGCGCATCGGGGCATTTCCCTGACAGTCGCCGTGCTCGTACTGGCCAGCCTGCCGCTGCTGTATCAGCAGGCGCAGCGGGAACTCGCGCCCGTGGAGGATCAGGCGAGCCTCCTCGCTGCCATCAAGGCGCCGCAGTACGCTAACCTGGCCTACAGCGAGCTGTTTTCCCGTAGGCTCGATTCGGTCTTCCGAGAGTTGCCGGAAACCACCAGTCGCTGGATCATCAATGGCACCGATGGGCCCGCTACCAGCTTCGGCGGCATCAACCTGTCCGCTTGGGATGAGCGCGAGCGCGATGCTACGGAGATTCAGGGCGATCTCCAGCAGAAGGTTGGCGCGGTGGAAGGAACCAGCATCTTTGTCTTCCCGCTCCCCCCCTTGCCCGGCTCCACGGGGGGTGTGCCGGTGCAACTGGTGCTGCGCACCTTGCAGGACTACCGCACGCTCTATGACAGCATGGAGGTACTGAAACAGAAGTCGCGAAGCAGTGGTCTGTTCGCTGCAGTGGACAGCGACCTGGATTACAACAACCCGGTGATTCGCCTGCGTGTCGACCGCGACAAGGCCAGCGCCATTGGTGTACGTATGAGCGACATAGGCCAATCGCTGGCCGTGCTGGTCGGCGAGAACTATGTCAACCGCTTTGGCCTTCATGGGCGCTCTTATGACGTCATCCCTCAGGCCACCCGCGAGCTGCGGATGAATGGCCAAGCCCTGGGGCAGCAATACGTGCGCAGCCGTGAAGGGCGATTGGTGCCGCTGTCGGCCCTGGTGCGCATGGAAGAGAAAATCGAGCCGAACAGGTTGACGCAGTTCAACCAGCAGAACGCGGCAACGCTCCAGGCCATTCCCGCTCCCGGGGTTAGCATCGGTGAGTGCGTCGCCTTCCTGGAGAAAGCCAGTGCCGACCTACCGGTCGGTTTCACCCTGGATTGGCAGGCCGATGCAAGACAATACGTGCAGGAGGGCAATACCCTGTCGTCTGCCTTTGGCCTGGCGGTGATCATCATTTATCTGGTGTTGGCCGCTCAGTACGAGAGCTTGAGGGATCCCCTGATCATTCTTTTCACCGTGCCGCTATCGATCTGCGGAGCGTTGATTCCCCTGGCGCTGGGGCTGGCGACGCTGAATATCTATACCCAGATAGGGCTGGTCACCTTGATCGGCCTGATCAGCAAACACGGCATTCTCATGGTGGTCTTCGCCAATGAGATGCAGGTCAAGGAGCAACTCGATCGCCACGCCGCCATACTGCGTGCAGCCTGCATCCGCCTGCGCCCGATACTGATGACTACCGCCGCGATGGTCGTGGGCCTCGTTCCGCTGCTATTCGCCAGCGGGGCCGGCGCTCATAGCCGGCAAGGCCTGGGGCTGGTGATCGTTTGCGGGATGCTGGTGGGAACCGCCTTTACCTTGTTCATCCTGCCTACGGCCTACAGTTTGCTGGCCCGCGATCATCGGGCCAGAGCGCTTGATCCGAGAACCATGGAGTTGCAGCGTGCGGGAGAATGAGGTGCGTCCGATGTTCTCGACTGGTGGTTGCATTGCAACGCGCTTTGGCGAGATTGACCCGCGCCCTCGCGGCGAGCATCGGCAGGCGTCGCTGCACAGGTCGAGTTTCTACTGATTCACCTATCCGCTCGTTCTTCCCGATCTTCTCGGGGAGGTATACTCGACGCGCCGGATAACAATCAGAGCCTGATGAAATGACGCAGATTTCCGAACGTCTCCTCGTTCAAGCCCACCTCGATGCCAAACAGCCCAAGCCGCTGACTGCCGAGGAAGAGGCCTTCTATCGCCGCGAAATCGCCGCCGAGCTGAAGAAGCAGAATGCGGTGCTGGTGGCGCACTATTACTGCGATCCGGTCATCCAGGCGCTGGCAGAGGAAACCGGTGGCTGCGTTTCCGACTCCCTGGAAATGGCCCGCTTCGGCAATCAGCACCCGGCGCAGACCGTGGTGGTCGCCGGGGTCAAGTTCATGGGGGAGACGGCGAAGATCCTCAACCCGGAAAAACGTGTGTTGATGCCGACCCTGGAGGCGACCTGTTCGCTCGACCTGGGCTGCCCGGTGGACGAATTCTCGGCTTTCTGCGATCAGCACCCGGAGCGTACCGTGGTGGTCTACGCCAACACGTCGGCGGCGGTGAAGGCGCGTGCCGACTGGGTGGTGACGTCCAGCTGCGCGCTGGAGATCGTCGAGAGCCTGATGGACAACGGCGAGACCATCATCTGGGCGCCGGACAAGCATCTGGGCAATTACATCCAGCGCGAGACCGGCGCCGATATGCTGCTGTGGGACGGCGCCTGTATCGTGCACGAGGAGTTCAAGTCCAAACAGCTGTTGGACATGAAGGCGCTGTATCCGGATGCCGCCATTCTGGTGCACCCGGAATCGCCGCAGAATGTGGTGGAGCTGGCCGATGCCGTGGGTTCCACCAGTCAGTTGATCAAGGCGGCGCAGACCCTGCCGAACTCCACCTTCATCGTCGCCACCGACCGTGGCATCTTTTACAAGATGCAGCAGCTGTGCCCGGACAAGACCTTCATCGAGGCGCCAACCGCCGGCAATGGTGCGGCCTGCCGCAGCTGCGCGCACTGCCCGTGGATGGCGATGAACACCCTGGAGCGCGTGCTGACCGGCTTGCGTCAGGGCTCTGGCGAGATTCATGTCGACCCGGCGCTGATTCCCAAGGCGATCAAGCCGCTCAAGCGCATGCTCGACTTCACCCAGGCGGCGCGGATGAAGGTCGCCGGTAACGCCTGACTGCCAGCCGTCAAAAAGAAGCCCAGCACATGCTGGGCTTCTTGCTTTGCGTAGCCCGGATGCAATCCGGGAAGGGCGAGCGGCCAATACCCCCGGATTGCATCCGGGCTACGTAGGCTGCGTTAGCTCACCCAGTTTTCCGGTTCGTTGACCACATTGAGCAGCGCGCGCAGGCGGCCGTAGTCACGACCGTTGAAGGCAAAGGCCAGGCGGGTCAGGTGGCACAGTTCCGGTTCGTCGCGCTCCTGCTCGCAATAGGCTTGCTGGGTAAAGCCACCTTCTTTGCACAGGCTGGCGAAGTCGCTGTCCAGCTTCGCCAGAGTCGCCTCGTTGAGTGGATGATTGAGGCGGATCACGAAGCGATCCTTGAGCCAGCGGCTGGAGTGGAAGTTGCGGTAGAAGCGGGCGATTTCATCCACCGCCTCTTCGGCGCTGTAGACCAGGTGCATCAGGTTGAGGTCGGTGGGCAGGATGTAACCGTTGTCGCCAAGCTGGCGACGGATGAAGCCCAGTGCATCTTCCCAGTAGCTGCCACCCGGTTGATCGAGCAGCACCACGGGCACCAGCGGGCTCTTGCCGGTCTGGATCAGGGTCAGCACTTCCAGCGCTTCGTCGAGGGTGCCGAAACCGCCGGGGCAAAGCACCAGGCCGTCGGCCTCCTTGACGAAGAACAGCTTGCGCAGAAAGAAGAAGTGGAACGACAGCAGGTGATGGCTGCCGCGCATGGTCGCGTTGGCGGTTTGTTCGAAGGGCAGGGTGATATTGAAGCCCAGGCTGCTTTCCGCGCCGGCGCCTTCATGGGCTGCCGCCATGATGCCGCCTCCGGCACCTGTGACCACCATCAGGTCGCGGTGTGCCAGTAATGCGCCGAGCTCGCGCGCCTGCCGGTACAGGGGATGATCGGGCGGAGTCCGGGCCGAGCCGAACACCGTGACCTTGCGTCGCCGTTTCAGTTGCTCCAGCATGCCGAAGGCATGCTCCATCTCGCGCAGCGTCTGCATCATGATCTTGGCGTCCCAGCGGTTGCGATCCGCCTGGGCCATATGGATCACCGTGGTGAGCATTTCGCGGTACAGCGCCAGATTGGGGCTGTTGCTCGGGGTTGCCAGCGCTACCAGTTCCTCCACCTTGTTGCTCAGGTCGACCTCGCTGGTTTGCACGTGGCGCGACAGATAGTCGTCCGGTTCAAAGGGCATGGAAACTCTCCTCTTCTTGGCCTGCGAGAGACGAGGAGCCTCTCGTGTTGGCCGGTTCCTTGATTATGGAGTGTCGAGCAGCTTGCCACAGGCAGTCTGCCGTTTCGTTGCCATATTTTCGTAAGCGCCGATTACAGGGCGATCTCTTCACCGGGTTCGGGAATGTTGGCGATCCAGTTCAGGCGCTCGCGCAGGGCGCCTTGCAGTGTCTGCATCTTTTCCAGTTCGCCATGTACCAGATACAGCTCGGGGTGATGCGCGAACCGGCTGGCCCAGTCGAGCAGTTGCGATTGCCCGGCATGCGCGGAGAAACCGCCCAGGGTATGCACCTTGGCCTTCACCGCGATGCGCTGATGCAGCACCTTGACCGTTTCGGCTCCGTCGACGATCAGACGACCCAGCGTACCCTTGGCCTGGAATCCCGGGAACACCAGGTGGCAGTTCTCGCGCCAGAGGTTGTGCTTGAAGTGATGGACGATACGCCCGCCATTGCACATGCCGGCACCGGCGATGATGATCGCGCCGCTATTGATCCGGTTGATCGCCATCGATTCTTCGGCTGTCGGTGTGCAGCGCAACACTGGCAGCCAGTCCTCGATGCGCTTGACGCCCTTGGCGGCCAGCGCCGCGCGATCCGCAGTCGCGAACTGGTCATGGAAACGGCTGTAAATGGCGTTGGCGCGGATGGCCATGGGGCTGTCGAGGAACACGGCCTGCTGCGGCAGCCTGCCTTCCTGATAGAAGCGTCCGAGGTAGTAGATCAGGTCCTGGGTGCGGCCGACGGCGAACGACGGGATCAGCACGTTGCCACCTTCCTTGTGAGCCTGCTGAAGAATGTCGGCCAGCTCCTCCAGGGTCTCGTCGCTGGGGCGATGGTCGCGGTCGCCGTAGGTCGACTCCATCAGCAGCACGTCCGCCTGGTTCAGCTGTGTCGGCGCCTGCATCAGCGGTGAGCAGGTGTTGCCCAGGTCGCCGGAGAAGACCAGGTGACGTCGCAGGTGGTGATCCTCTACCTGCATTTCGACGATGGCCGAGCCGAGGATGTGGCCTGCATTGTGGAAGGTGACGTGCACGCCCTTGGCAACCTCGACCGCTGCGCCATAGGCATGCGCGCGACGCTGGCTGAGCGCCTGCTCGGCATTGGCGATGGTGTAGAGCGGTTTGACCGCCGGCTTGCCCTGGCGTGCGCGCCAGCGGTTTTCCCATTCGGCGTCCTTCTCCTGGAGGAAGGCCGAATCCAGCAGCATCAGCTCGAGCAGTTCGCAACTGGCTTCGGTGGCGTGGATCGGGCCGCGATAGCCCTCGGCGACCAGGCGCGGCAACAGCCCGCTGTGATCGAGGTGGGCGTGGGAGATCACCACCGCATCCAGGCTGCCTGGATCGAAAGAAAACGCACTGCGGTTCAGATCTTCTTCCTGGCGGCGTCCCTGATGCATGCCGCATTCGAGCAGCACCTTGGCGCCGTCGCGGCTTTCCACCAGGTAGCAGGAGCCGGTGACCTGTTGAATCGCACCGAGAAAAGTGAGCAAGGCCATGGTTTGTTCCTTGTCGTGATGATGACGCGAGTCTGCCGCTTCCAAACGGAGCGGGTCTTGATGCAGGTCAGCGGGTGCTTCGTAGCGAGACCTAAACTGCAGGCAAGCATTCAGGAGAGCACTCATGACCCAGCTATTGCCCGACGCCGCCACCCTGGCTCGGCACGCCCAGCAATATCCCGACTTTGCCCGCTGGCAAGTTGGCCACGGACCTGTCCAGCATAGCCCGCAGACCCGCGCCGCCGTCTTTCGTCTGGCCCATCAACTGGTGCAGAGCGGTTTGCAGCCCGACCTGCCGAGCGTCTACCGCCTGTTGCGCGCGCTGGACGCGCTGACGGCAGCCGGCCTCTGGCTGGTGGCACACATGACTTATGCACGGCGCGTTCGGCTCGATGGCCAGCCGTTGCAGGCCGATGACTTCAAGCCCGTGCCCGAAGGCCATACCGGCGGCGCGCTGAACATGGTGCCGGCCTATGCCGGCTACCTGGCGCTCAACGCCCTGACGGGGGAGGCGCGTGGCTGGTTGATGGGCCAGGGCCATTGCGTGGCGGCGATCGAGGCGCTGAACCTGCTGACCGGCAACCAGCATCCCGAGCAGGCCACCCGTTACGGCTGTGACGAGACGGGCATGAGCCGCCTGGCGGCTGACTTCTACAGTTACGCCCAGGCTGCGGACGGCAGCCCAGGCGTGCCGTTGGGCAGTCACGTCAATCCGCATACCGCCGGCGGTATCGCCGAAGGCGGATACCTGGGCTTCGCTGAGCTGCAGTACGCGCATCTGCCGCTGCCGGGGGAGAAACTGGTGGCGTTCCTGTCCGATGGCGCCGCCGAAGAGCAGCGCGGCAGCGACTGGATGCCACGCTGGTGGCGTGCCGAGGATTGTGGCGTGGCGCTACCGGTGATGATCGCCAACGGCCGGCGTATCGAGCAGCGTACCGAGTTGGGCACGCTGGAGGGCCTGGAAGGGTTTCGTCGGCACCTGCGCGGTTGCGGCTTCGATCCGGTGAGCTTCGATGGGCGTGATCCGGCAGCCTTCGTCTGTGCGCTGTGGGAGATGGAGCAGCGCCTGGCGCATCGGCTGGATGAACTCGATCGCGAGCTGATCGGTTATCCCTTGCCGCTGCCCTACGGCATTGCCGAGACCACCAAGGGCTATGGTTTCTTTGGCGCTGGCAGCAACGCCGCTCATAACCTGCCGCTACCGGCCAGCCCGGCGCAGGATGAGCGTGCGCGCGAGCTGTTCAACCAGCATGCAGCGGCCTTGTGGGTAGCGCCGCAGGTGCTGTCCGAGGCCTGTAGTCTGTTCACTGCACGCAAGGGCCGTGTACTGGAGCGGGACAACCCGCTGGCACGGCGTCAACCGCCGCAGCCGGTACAGCCCGAGCTGCATTTTCATGATCGGCCCTGTTCGCCCATGAGTGCGCTGGATCGTTATTTCGTCGACCTGGTGCGCGCCAACCCACAGTTGCGGCCGCGTGTCGGCAACCCGGACGAACTGGCCAGCAACCGTCTGGGCGGTGTGCTGGCAGCGCTC
>CAMPIF010000023.1 GCA_946886245.1 Ectopseudomonas composti
GGGCCTGTTTACCCAGGAACATGTGGTCACCGGCCTGCCCCTGCCCGGCTACGCCGATCTTCGCCTCGGGCTGGTGCGCAGTGCAACCCTGAAAGCCCTGTGGCAGGCCGACCGCCCGGATGCCATCTACATTGCCACCCAGGGCCCGCTGGGGGTCAGCGCTGTATCGGCGGCACGGCGACTGGGCGTACCCGTGAGTTCCGGTTTCCATACCAATTTTCATCACTACAGCCGGTACTATGGCGCCGGTTCGCTGGAACGACTGCTCTGCCTGTATGGCCGATGGTTTCATAACCGCACCGCGATCACCCTCGTGCCCACCCGGTCCATGCAACGAACTGTCCGGGCCATGGGCATTACCCACTCCGGCCTCTGGGGGCGCGGTGTTGACTGTAACCGGTTCACGCCGCACAAACGGGATCCGGGGCTTCGAGCCGCCTGGGGGCTACAACCCAATGAGCGCGCCGTGCTTTACGTAGGGCGGCTGGCACCGGAAAAAAACCTGCGCATGGCGGTCGCCTGCTTTGAGAGGATTCGCGGCTTGCACCCTCAGGCGCGGTTTGTCCTCGTGGGGGATGGCCCCCTGCGCCGGCAACTGGCCGAGCGGCACCCGCACTATATCTTCTGCGGCACCCAACGCGGGGAGGATCTGGCGCGCCATTACGCCTCCGGCGACCTGTTCCTGTTCCCCAGCAAGACCGACACCTTCGGCAATGTCGTGCTGGAAGCCATGGCCAGTGGACTTGGCGTGGTGGCATTTGACGACGCCGCCGCCGGGGAGCACATCCGCCACGAGGAAAACGGCATGATCGCGCCCCTGGACTGCAACGACACGTTTATCGACAGCGCGCTCCGGCTCGCGGACCAGCCCAGCCTGCTCAACCGGGTCCGGGCCCAGGCGCGACTGGATGCCCTGGAACAAAACTGGGGTACGCAGGTCGAACAGTTCGAAAATCTGATACTCAGCCAGCCCGCCAAGGGGGAATATCATGCCATCGCCAAGCAAAGCGTCCCGCTTCTTTGAACTGGCCGACCAGCGGGAGTTTGCCTTCTGCCAGTCGATCAACCGCAGCGTCCGCTTCCGCCCGGTCCTGGATTATTTTCGGGTGGTCAGCCGCCTGGGTGATGGCTGGTTGTGGTATGCCCTGATTCTCTCACTGCCCCTGCTCTCCCCAGATCAGGGGCCGGGGCTGGCACTGCTGATGGCGATCACCGGGCTCACCTGCACGCTCTCGTACAAGCTCCTGAAAAAACACCTGATCCGCGAGCGGCCGTTCATTTCGTTTCCGTCCATAAACTGCGCCACGCCCCCGCTCGATCGTTACAGCTTTCCCTCGGGACACACGCTGCACGCCATGTGCTTCCAGATCATGCTGGCCATGACCGAGCCGACGCTTGCCCTGGTCATCCTGCCATTCACGCTGAGTGTCGCGGCCTCCCGGGTGGTACTCGGGCTTCACTATCCCAGCGACGTCGCCGCCGGCGCGGTCATCGGTGGCCTGATCGGCGGCCTCTCCGTCACTCTGTTCCACGGCACCGCACTGGCCATGCTCGCGGGCTGATGTCAGTCAAACAGCCGCAGTTGGGTGACCGGCGCATCGTCGTTCCGAAAGCGCACGCCCAGCCCCAGCAGCCGGACCGGCCGTTCACGGTTGGTGACCAGCTCGGTCAGTAGTGGCAGGTAATCCTCCAGAACCGGTTCCCGAACCTGCTCCCGGACCCGCTCCAGCGTATGGGTGGAAAAATCGCTGTACCGGATCTTGATAAACAGTTTATGGATCGGCTTCTGGCGCGCCTTGCGGGACAACCGCAGGTTCAGGTCCGCCACCAGCGATGCCATGACCGTCTCACAGGCCGCCATATCCGGCAGGTCCTGGGAGAAGGTTCTCTCCACACTGACCGATTTGGCAATCCGCGACACCACCACTGGCCGGTCGTCCCGGCCATGGGCCATTTCATGCAGCCGGTACCCCTGCTTGCCGAACCGGTCAATCAGTACTTCCGCCCCAAGGGCCTGCATGTCGCCGCAGGTCTGAACCCCCAGCGCGTGCAGTTTCGACGCCGTCACCTGCCCAACGCCGAAGAGCTTCTCAACGGGTAATGCCCGTACAAACTCCGCCACATCCCCGGGCTGGATCACAAACAACCCGTCGGGCTTTTCCCAGTCACTGGCAATCTTGGCGAGAAATTTGTTGGGGGCGACGCCGGCGGAGATGGTAATGCCGACTTCCTGGCGAACCCGCTCACGGAGATAGCGGGCCATCAGGGTGGCACTGCCTTTGTGATCGGGAACATCAGACACGTCCAGAAAAGCTTCATCGAGGGACAGCGGTTCCACCAGATCGGTCAGTTCCCGCAGAATCGCCATCACCTGCTGTGAGACCGCCCGGTAACGGGCCATATCCGGCGGCACCGTCACCAGGCCCGGGCACAGACGCCTGGCCTCACTGCCCGGCATGGCTGAGCGGACTCCGAAGGCGCGCGCCCGGTAATTGCACGTTGTCACCACGCCACGGCCGCCGTCACCCCCGACCGCCAGCGGCACATCCCGCAGGCTCGGGTCGTCCCGCATTTCCACGGCCGCGTAGAAGCAGTCACAATCCACGTGGATGATCTTGCGTTGTGGCATAATCCGGGAGCTCGCGTCGACATTCTGTACATTTATACAGCCTTGTATCTTAAGCTAACATACAGAGAATGTCAGGAATCCCGATAACCGGCGTGCAAACCACTGCGAGGCCCCCATGAGCAACCCTATTCCCGAGTCCGAACGTACTGAAATCGAAGCAGCCGCATTCCGCCGGCTGGTCAAACACCTGCGTGACAACAGTGAGGTGGAGAACATCGACCTGATGAACCTGGCCGGTTTCTGCCGAAACTGCCTGTCCAAATGGTACAAGGCCGCAGCCGACGACCTCGGTGTCGAAGTGAGCGCCGATCAGGCCCGCGAGACGGTGTACGGCATGCCCTATGCCGACTGGAAGGCCAAGTATCAGCAAGAAGCCTCGGCCGAGCAGAAAGCCGCATTTGCCAAAGGAAAGCATGAATGACCGCTCTCAACGAGCTGCGCAAGCGCCTGCAACAAGATGACTACGCCTTCAGCGAAACCCTGGCCTTCGTCGCCGAGCACTACGACTATCAGCCCAGCGCCTTCCGCAACGGTGATGTGGAGAACGCTGCCGGCCACAACGAAGGCTCCTGCAAGACGCTGGGCCTGGCCCTGCTGGAAGGCTTGAGCACGGACGAAGCGCTGCGCGCCTTCGGCGAGCACTACCGCAGCGTGCTGGCCACGCCACAAGGCAGTGATCACGGCAACATTCGCGCACTGATGAGCCACGGTCTGGACGGCGTGAAGTTCGAGCAGCAACCGCTCAAACCCAGAATCTGAATCTGTAGCGCAACAAACTGCGCAACTGTCGGCAAAGGCTGACAGACGTCACATTGCCATCACGCTATGCTGCGCGCCATCACAACATGGAACACGAGGGAACGTGTTCTGCGCGCAGCTGCCGCCCTTCCCTCCTGTTTCGCGCTCGGCATGGAGTCGACCGATGCAGCAAACCCTGGTATGGAAACCCTGGTGCAATCCTGGCGTGGAAACCCTGCGCCTGAGTCAGGATGCCAATGGCATCCAAGCCACCAGCCATCTCATGCAGGTCATCAAGGGCAACAGCATCGTTGCCCACTACATGATCGATTGCGATCCGGGCTGGCGCTTGCGCCGCCTCTGGCTCAAGGTCGACAACCATGGCCAGCGCAACCTCTGCCTGCAGCGTGATCTGCGTGGCAACTGGCTGCTCAACGGCGAACCGCGCGCTGATCTGCTGCAATGCCAACATGTCATGCTCTCGGCCTCGCCCTTCACCCACACCCCTGCCCTGCAGCGCAGTGCGTTGGAGACTGGCCAGAGCGATGAGATGCAAGTCGCCTATATCGACATGCTCAGCCTCAAGGTGGAACCACGCCGGCAGCGCTACCAGTGCCTGCGCCGCCACCCCGGTGAAAGCCTCTACCGCAGCCAGGCCGAAGGTCATGCTCATGAAGAACTGAGCGTCGACGACCACGCGCTGCTGCTCAAGGCCGACCAGCAGTACCTGCGCCTGAGCCAGCGCGACCTGAAGGTCAGCGCACTGGTGTAGCGGCACACCGGCGGGGTGCGCACCGAGGTTTTCGCTGGCATTCTGGTGCGCACGGCGCACCCTGCGGCCGGCACCACTCAGACCGGCAGTTGCCCGAACGCCCAGCGCAGCAGGAAGAACACCAGCAATCCACCACCGATGGTCGCCAGCAGGTGCCGTGTGAAAGCGGCGATGGCAATGGCGACCAGGCCCGCCAGCAGGTAGGCGTTGTTCCAGCTCAGCGACCAACTCTGCCCGTCCGGCATGAGCATGCCGGGCACGACAATCGCCGTCAGCACGGCAGTCGGCACGTAATGCAGCCCCTGCCTGATCAAGGGCGGAAAACGCAGATCAGGGAACGCAAACAGGCTGTAGCGGGTGACGAAGGTGATCGCCAGCATGCCCAGGATCAGCAACCAGATATCCATCAGACCAACCCCCCCTGCAGCACCGGCTTGCGCCGTTCCAACCACACGCCGACGACGATGCCACTGGCTGCGGCAGCCATCAGCCCGAGCTTGTACGGCAGTGCATGACAGGCCAGCGCCACACCTGCAGCGACCAGGGCCGCAGCGACCTGCGGCTGATTGCGCAGCATGGGCACGACGATACCGATGAAGGTCGCCAGCATGGCGAAATCCAGCCCCCATTCACCGATGTTCGGCACCGCCTGGCCGAACAGCACGCCGACCAGCGTGCACAGCTGCCAGTTGCAGTACATGGCCAGTGCCGCGCCAAGAAAGTACCAATGGCGACAGGGTTCGCTATCGCCGCGCGCATAGCGCTGCAGCACCACCGCGTAGGCCTCGTCGGTGAGCCAGAAAGCCAGCGGCATGCGCCAGCGCTTGGGCAGATGGCGCACGTATGGCTGCAGGCTGGCGCTGTACAGGGCATGGCGCAGATTGACCACGAAGGTGGTCAGCAACACCACGGCAATACCGGCGCCGCCGCTCAACAGGCTGATGGCGATGAACTGCGCCGAGCCTGCGAATACCAGCAAGGACATGCCCTGCGTCTGCCAGGGATCGAGCCCGGCAGCGCCTGCCAGGCTGCCGAAGATGATGCCGAAAGGAATGGCGCCGAGCAGCATCGGCAGCATATCGCGGGCGCCCTGAGTGAATTCTTGATGACGAGACATGGAACCTCCTTGAGCAGGCGAGCTTAGCCAGGCGCCTCTGGAAGGTCTTGAACGTTCTTGCTCTGAATGAAAAAGAGACTGGGCCAACGAGGGCATCTCTTCTACTGTGTGACGCCCTATCCACGGATCACCTCAGCTGGATGCATATGGACCTGCGAATCTTCATCGTCACCACGGCACACATCAGCGAATTTCCCGACCCGATCACATTCACCGAGGGTGCGGCGCTCACGGTTGGCGAGGCCTACCAGGGCAACGAAGGCTGGGATAACTGGTTCTTCTGCAGCACGCCTGGTCAGGAGGCCGGCTGGGTCCCTGGCCAGGTCATCGAACGGCTCGATGATCGGCACGCCCGCGCACGCGAGGCCTATACCGCTCGTGAACTCGATGTACAGGTCGGCGAGCGACTGAGCGCGTCGCGCAGCCTCAATGGCTGGTTCTGGTGTACACGCGAAGATGGCGTGGAATCAGGCTGGGTGCCGCAGGCCAATCTCACCGAATACGCACCCAACTGTGTCGTGCAAGAAGACGTCAGCGGCTGCGGCATTGCCGCAGCCGCCAACATTCTCGGCAAGAGCTACGCCGCGATGAAGGCAATCGCCAACGCCATGGGCATTCATGCCGAGGACGAATCCTTGTGGTCCGACAGCCAATACGTCAGGCGTCTGTTGGCCACGGGCGGCGCGACAGCCGCAACAGGCGAGGCGCCCTTCACGTCCTGGGAGAGTCTGCCGGATCTGGCGCTGCTGGCCATCAAGCACCGCCAGGAGAACGGCCGCGACTTCTGGCACTGGGTGGTCTTCGAACGCTCGCCAGGTCAGATGCACGTATTGGATTCGGCCAGCTACCTGCCCTCGAACATCCGCACCGACTTCGGCGCCATGCAGCCAAAGTGGTACATCGAAGTGAGCAGGCCCGGCGCGTAGCGTCCCGTGCAAGATGCATCCTGCGTCATCTCGATGAGCAGGATGCAGCCGCGACCTCTGGCCACGTCCAGCTAACGCTAATCCATCTTATTTAAATTCCGTTAGCCTGCTAATCTTGGTGCCCCGCTTTCTTGCCGTTCGGATTGTTCATCGATGTCGCCGCTCCAGCGCTGCCTGCTGCCCTTCATGGCCCTGACTCTGATCGCTTGCGAGCAGCAACCGCACTTCACTGCGCCCGAACCTGGCGAGGCCCTGTCTGCGGGTGCGGCGACGGTACGCAAGTTCGATCACAACGCCTTCTCCCTGCCCTCGGCCAACCTCGCGCCAAGCCGTCGCCTGGATTTTGCAGTGGGCAACAGCTTCTTCCGCAACCCCTGGGTCACGGCGCCAGCCACCACCACCGCTCGCGATGGCCTGGGCCCGCTGTTCAATACCAATGCCTGCCAGAACTGCCACATCAAGGATGGCCGTGGCCATCCGCCGGGGCCGGATGCGGTCAGTGCCGCCTCCATGTTGGTGCGCCTTTCGCTGCCGGCCGGCCCCGAGCATGCCGAGTTGCTGATCCGCCAGGGTGTCGTCGCCGAGCCCAGCTACGGCACCCAACTGCAGGACATGGCCAATCCTGGCGTAGCGCCCGAAGGCAAGGTCCGCGTGACTTACAGCAGCGTGCCCGTGCGTTTTGCCGACGGCACGCGGGTGGAGTTGCGCAAGCCGCAGCTGGAAATCAGCCAACTCGGCTATGGGGCCATGCATGCCGATACCCTGTTCTCCACGCGTATCGCCCCGCCGATGATCGGCCTCGGCCTGCTCGAAGCCATTGCCGAGGCGGATATCCTGGCAGGCGCCGACCCGGACGACGCCGATGGCGACGGTATTTCCGGTCGCCCCAATCGGGTCTGGGACCGTCAGCAGCAGCGCAGCGTGCTCGGCCGTTTCGGCTGGAAGGCTGGCCAGCCCAATCTCAATCAGCAGAATGCCGATGCCTTCGCCAATGACATGGGCCTGACCAGCTCGCTGATCCCTCACGACAACTGCACAGCGGCGCAGGGCGATTGCCTGGCCGCGCCCCATGGCGGTGAACCGGAGGTCAGCGACACCATCCTGGCCAGCGTACTGTTCTACAGCCGCAACCTGGGTGTGCCGGCGCGGCGTGACGTCGATGCGCCCGAGGTGCTCAAGGGCAAGAGCCTGTTCCATCAGGCCGGCTGCCAGAAATGCCATACACCCAGCTTCACCACGTCGGCCGATGCGGCGGAGCCGGAACTGGCCAACCAGTTGATCCGTCCTTATACAGACATGCTGCTGCACGACATGGGCGAGGGATTGGCCGATGGCCGCGATGAATTTCTCGCCAGCGGTCACGAATGGCGCACGGCGCCGTTGTGGGGCATTGGCCTGACGCAAGCGGTCAATGGTCACACGCAGTTCCTGCATGACGGCCGTGCGCGCAACCTGCTGGAAGCCATTCTCTGGCACGGTGGCGAGGCCGAAGCGGCCAAGCTGCATGTGCTGAAATTCGATGCCGACGAGCGAGCAGCGCTGCTCGCCTTCCTGAATTCCCTCTGAGGAGCCTGCGATGTTGCATAAAACCCTGATCGCCTCCCTGCTCGGCCTGGCCCTGGTCGGCTGTGGTCAGCAGGACCCGCAAGCCAAGGTCAGCGCCGCGCTGGCCGATGGCGTCCTGTTACCGGCTTACAGCAGTTGGCAGGAGGCTGATCGTCAACTGGCGGCGAGTGCCGAAGCCTTCTGCGCAGGCGACACCGATCTGAGCGCCGCGCGCCAGGCCTTTCTCGGCGCGCAGAGCGCCTGGGCCGGCCTGCAGCCATTGCTGGTCGGACCGCTGGCCGAAGGCAACCGCGCCTGGCAGATCCAGTTCTGGCCGGACAAGAAGAACCTGGTACAGCGCCAGGTCGAAGCCCTGCTGAAGAACAAGCCGCAGCTGAGCGCGGATGAGCTGTCCGATGCCAGCGTGGTGGTTCAGGGCCTGACCGCCTACGAATACATGCTGTTCGATCCCAATCTGGACCTCGCCCAGGCCGCACAGAAAGCGCGCTATTGCCCGCTGCTGCAAGCCATCGGCAAGCACCAGCAGGCTCTGGCGGCGCAGATCGTCGGCGAATGGCAGGCCAAGCCCGGCATGGCCGAACAGCTGAAGACCTTCCCCAACGAGCGCTACGCCGACTCCAACGAGGCGATCGCCGAACTGCTGCGCGTACAGGTCAGCGCCCTGGATGGCCTGAAGAAGAAACTCGGCGCACCGATGGGTCGGCAGAGCAAGGGCATCGCTCAGCCCTACCAGGCCGAGGCCTGGCGCAGTGCCGGCAGCCTGGCCAACCAAGGCGCCGCACTGGCCAGCGCCGAACTGCTGTGGCACGGCAGCAACCGTGACGGTATTCAGTCGCTGTTGGGCGATGATCAGGCCGATCTGGCAAAACGTATCGACGCCGCCTACCAGGACACCCGCCAACGCCTGGCCGCACTCGACAGCCCTCTGGGTGAGCTGCTCGTCGACGAAGCCGGTCGCACTGCCCTGAACGAGCTGTACGACAGCCTCAATCGCCTGCACCGCCTGCAGGAAGGCGAACTGGCCAAGGCGCTCGACGTGCAGATCGGCTTCAACGCCCACGACGGGGACTGAGCATGCAACGCAGAGCCTTCCTCGGCCTCAGTGCCGCGGCTGCCAGCCTGGCGGCGGCCGGCGCCTTCGGTGGCTGGACGCTGTTCGGCCCATCGGGCCAGCCGTTGCTTTTGTCGGCCCGTGACGACAGCGACGGCAAACACTACGCCGTCGGCTATCACCTCGACGGCGAGCGCGCCTTCGCCACGCCGGTGAACGAGCGCTGCCACGATGTGGTGCCGCACCCGAGCTTGCCTGTGGCACTGTTCGTAGGTCGCCGCCCGAGTACCGAAAGCTACCTGATCGACACCCGCGACGGCCGCCTGCTACAGACGCTCAGCTCGCCGGCCGGGCGCCACTTCAACGGCCATGCGGTGTTCCACAAGGACGGCGAGTGGCTGTACGCCACCGAGAACGACACCACCGAGCCAGGCCGTGGCGTCATTGGCGTTTATCGCCTGCAAGGTGAGCATCTGCTGCGTGACGGTGAGCACAGCAGCCACGGCGTCGGCCCGCACCAGCTGCTGTGGATGCCCGATGGCGAAACCCTGGTGGTGGCCAATGGCGGTATCCGCACTGAAGCGGAAAGCCGCGTGGACATGAATCTCGACGCCATGCAGGCCAGCCTGGTGCTGATCAGGCGCGACGGCAGCCTGGTCAGTCAGGAGTATCTGACCGACCAGCGCAACAGCATCCGCCACCTGGCCGTGGCCCGTGACGGCACGGTGGTCAGCGGCCAGCAGTACATGGGCGACCTGCATGACCAGGTGCCGCTGCTGGCGATCAAGCGCCCCGGCCAACCGTTCCAGCCTTTCGCCCTGGGCGAGACGCAACGCGTGGCCATGAACCAGTACACCGCCAGCGTGGCGATCCACGATGAATTGCGCCTGTTGGCGATGACCGCACCGCGCGGCAACCGCTTCTTCATCTGGGACCTGGACAGCGCCCAGGTGCGCCTGGATGTGCCATTGCCGGACTGCGCAGGCGTCGGCGCGGTTGCCGACGGTTTCGTGGTCACTTCGGGCCAGGGACGCTGCCGCCTGTACGACTGCCGCGGTGAGCGCATCGTCACCAACGCCCTGCAGCTACCTGCCGGCTTGTGGGACAACCACTTGCGCCTGGCCTGACGGGCTCAGGCGCTGCCGCGCTCGACCAGTTCGAAGCCGACATCCAGACGCAGTGGCTGGCGTGCCGCCGCCGGTTCGGCGAAGCGCGCCAGCAGGGCATCGGCAATGGCGCAGCCGATGCGCGGTCCATCCACCCGCACGGTGGACAGCGGCGGATGCGTATGTGCCGCGCTGGAAAGGTCGCCAAATCCCATCACCGCAAGATCTTCAGAAATGCGCAGGCCACGGCTGAGGGCCTCGGCCATCACACCTTGTGCCACGGTGTCGGAGCTGCAGACCACCACCTCGCCGGCGGCCCCCTCCTGCAGCAGGCGCGCCAGGCCTTCGCGGCCAACCGCCAGGGTCGCCGGCGCAGGCAGGATCTGAGCCGCCACCGGCGCTGCAACGTGCCCCTGCAGCGCGCCGACCAGACTGCGATAACGGCGCAGACCACGCGGGTCATCGATGCCCACCGCCGAAACCCGGCGGTAGCCCTTGCCGATCAGATAGCGCGCCACCGCCTGGCCCACGGCCTCATGGGAAAAGCCGACCAGCATGTCAACCGGGTGCTCGCACAGATCCCAGGCCTCGACCAGCGGGATGCCGACCCGCGCCAGGCGCTCACGGCTCGCCTGGGTGTGCTCGGTTCCGGTCAGCACGATGCCGTCCGGGCGACGGCCCAACACCGCCTCGAGCAAGGCCTCCTCCTTCTCGGGGCGGTAGCCGGTGAGGCCCAGCAAGGTCTGGTAACCGGCAGCCGCGAGGCGGTCAGTCAGCGCCTGCACGGTGTCAGCGAAAATCGAGTTGGCAATGGTCGGCAGGAAGATCGCCACCAGCCGGCTGCGGCTGGACGCCAGAGAACCTGCCGCGAGATTGGGCACATAGCCGGTCGCCCGTACCGCCTCCAGTACGCGCTTGCGGGTGGCATCGCTAACCACTTCGGGGCGACCCAGTGCCCGTGATACGGTGATCGGCGACACCCCCGCCACCCTGGCGACATCGATCAGTGTCGGGGCCGCACTGCTGCGGATGCCAGCAGGTTTCCTGCCCATGTCACGCCTCCAGTCACTCGAGTGACTCAGATGATAGAGACACTTCATCTCAGCCGAGATACGTTGTCATACAACTTTAGTCCCATAGGATCCGAGAATGCCGACCCTGTACCTGCCTGAGGCTACCGGCGCATCGTTCGATTACGCTGCACGAACACCATGAATTACCGTAGTAGAGCCTACCGAGCTGTAGTTTCCCTTACCAATCATGGGTGTTTAACTGGTTTGACCCGCTCGGTGAAACGCAGACCGAACACCTCAGTTTCCCTCCACTGTCGCGTTGACATTGCCCGGGTTGGTGCTGATAATCGCCTCAAGTCATACGACAACGTATGACAAACCAATAACAACAAGCAACAAGAGTCCAGCCCCCGCCATGACCACGATCTCCAGCGAACTGCGCCCCTTCAATCGCCTGCTGCTGACCGGCGCTGCCGGCGGACTGGGCAAGGTACTGCGCGAACGTCTGCGCCCCTACGCCACTATCCTGCGTCTGTCCGACATCGGCGAGATGGCCCCGGCTGCCGGCCCCCACGAAGAAGTGGTGCGCTGCGACCTGGCGGACAAAGCCGCCGTGCATCAACTGATCGAAGGCGTCGACGCCATCCTGCACTTCGGTGGCGTCTCGGTCGAGCGCCCCTTCGAAGAAATTCTCGGCGCCAACATCTGTGGCGTATTCCATGTCTACGAAGCGGCCCGCCGCCATGGCGTGAAACGCGTGGTGTTCGCCAGTTCCAACCACGTCATCGGTTTCTACAAGCAGGACGAACACCTCGACGCCAACTGCCTGCGTCGCCCGGATGGCTACTACGGCCTGTCCAAGTCCTACGGTGAGGACATGGCCAGCTTCTACTTCGATCGCTACGGCATCGAAACCGTCAGCATCCGCATCGGCTCCTCGTTCCCCGAACCCGCCAACCGCCGCATGATGAGCACCTGGCTGAGCTACGACGACCTTACCCACCTGCTCGAACGCTGCCTCTATACCGAGAACGTCGGCCACACCGTGGTTTACGGCATGTCGGATAACCGCGATGTGTGGTGGGACAACAGCAAGGCCGCGCACCTGGGCTTCACGCCCAAGGACAGCTCGGAAGTCTTCCGCGACAAGGTGCAAGCGCAGCCCATGCCGGCCGCTGACGACCCGGCGCGCATCTACCAGGGTGGGGCCTTCGTTGCCGCCGGCCCGTTCGGCGACGACTGAACAGCACCCCGCGACCGCCCCAAACCATTACAACACGTAGAGCGCCACAGCCATGACAGCCGAACTGATTGTCGATGCGCGCAACGCCACGGGTGAAAGCCCGGTGTGGAACGCTGCCGAACAGGCTCTTTACTGGGCCGACATCCCTGCCGCCCGCCTGCACCGCTGGTCCGCGGCCGATGGCCAGACGCAGAGTTGGCAGGCCGACGAGATGCTCGCCTGCATCGCCATGCATCCTGCCGGCGGCTGGATCGCCGGCATGCAGAGCGGCATCTTCCATCTGCGTCCGCAAGACGATGGCAGCGTACAGGCCGAGCGCCTGGCACAGGTCGAACATGCCCGCCCGCAGATGCGCTTCAACGACGGTCGCTGCGATCGCCAGGGTCGCTTCTGGGCCGGCACCATGCTGCTGGACATGGCCGCCGGTGCCCGCGTCGGCGCGCTGTATCGCTACGACGGTCAGTTGCAACAGGTGCTCGACGACTTCATCGTGCCCAATGGCCTGGCCTTCAGCCCCGACGGCCGCATCATGTACCTGTCTGATTCGCATCCCAGCGTGCAGAGCGTCTGGGCCTTCGACTACGACATCGACAGCGGCACGCCGCACAACCGCCGCCTGTTCATCGACATGACACAGCACCCGGGCCGCCCCGATGGCGCGGCGATGGATGTCGACGGCTGCTACTGGATCTGCGGCAACGACGAAGGCCTGGTCCACCGTTTCACCCCCGACGGCCGCCTGGATCGCTCGCTCGCCGTGCCGGTGAAGAAGCCCGCCATGTGCGCCTTCGGTGGCGCCAATCTGGACACCCTGTACGTGACCTCGATCCGCCCCGGCGGCGATCTCTCCGAGCAGCCACTGGCAGGTGGTGTATTCGCCCTGCAGGCCGGTGTGCGCGGCATCGAGGAGCCTGCCTTGCAACCCTGATCCGATTCACCCCGGGCCGTTCGCGGCACCGGACTCAAGCTGCTGTAAACCAACAACAACAAGACGGAGTTTTCCGCATGAACCTCAAACGCAAGTTGCTTCTCGCCACACTTCCGCTAGCGCTCGGCCTGTCCTCCTTCGTACAGGCCGAGACGACCCTGAAGATTGCCGAAATCCACCCTGCTGGCTACCCGACCGTAGTCGCCATGGAAAACCTCGGCAAGAAGCTGGAAGCTGCCACCAACGGCGAGATCAAATCCCGCATGTTCGCCGGCGGCGTTCTCGGCTCCGAGAAGGAAGTCATCGAGCAGACCCAGATCGGCGCCGTCCAGCTGACCCGCGTCAGCCTCGGTTCGGTCGGTTCGGTAGTTCCGGCCACCAACGTCTTCAACATGCCGTTCGTGTTCCGCGACGTCGACCACATGCGCAAGATCATCGACGGTGAGATCGGCCAGGAAATCCTCGACGCCATCACCAACTCCGACTTCAACATGGTCGGTCTGGCCTGGATGGACGGCGGCAGCCGCAGCCTCTACACCAAGAAGCCGATACGCAGCATCGAAGACCTGAAAGGTATGAAGATCCGCGTAATGGGCAACCCGCTGTTCATCGACACCCTCAACGCCATGGGTGCCAACGGCATCGCCATGGACACCGGTGAAATCTTCAGCGCCCTGCAGAGCGGCGTGATCGACGGCGCCGAGAACAATCCGCCTACCCTGCTCGAGCACAACCATTTCCGCTCCGCCAAGTACTACACCCAGACCCACCATCTGATCCTGCCCGAGCCGCTGCTGATGTCCAAGACCACCTGGAACAAGCTGACGCCGGAACAGCAGGAACTGGTCAAGAAACTGGCCAAGGAAGCGCAACTGGAAGAGCGCCAGCTGTGGGACGAGAAGAGCGCCAGCAGCGTAGAGAAACTCAAGGCTGAAGGCGTCGAATTCATCGAAGTCGATACCAAGCCCTTCTACGATGCGACCGCCCCGGTTCGTGAGAAGTACGGCGCGCAGTTCGTTGACCTGATTAAGCGTATCGAAGCCGTTCAGTAATCCACGCGCAAGCGCGCGGCGCCGGCACCTCGCCTGCGCCGCGCAACCGGTGAAGCCTCATGAAAAACCTGGTTCTGGGCGTCAACGACGCCATCTACCGTGCCTGTATCGCAACCGCCGGCCTGGCGATCGTGATCATGGCTTTGATCATCCCTTGGGGCGTATTCAGCCGTTACGCGCTGGGTCAAGGACTGGGCTGGCCCGAGCCTATTTCAGTGCTATTGATGGTGCTGTTCACCTTCATCGGTGCCGCTGCTGGCTACCGTGCGGGGGCCCACATGGCTGTGACCTCACTGACCGATCGCCTGCCACAAGCACTGGTACCGCTGATCACATTGTTCGTGCGCCTGATCATGGGTGGCATCGCGCTGTTCATGCTGATATGGGGTTACAAACTCTGCGTAGCGACCTGGAACCAGTACCTCAGCACCCTGCCCTCGGTACGCGTCGGCATCAGCTACATGCCAATCCCGGTGGGCGGTTGCATCACCCTGCTGTTCGTCATCGAACAACTGCTGTACGGCGATCAACACAAGCGCCGTGCCGTCGACTTCGAACACACCGAAGATTCCAAGGAGGCCGCGTAAATGGATGCCGCCATTCTTTTGGGCAGTTTCATTGTCCTTATCCTGCTACGCGTCCCCGTTGCTTATTCGCTTGGCGTTTCCGCACTGATCGGCGCCTGGTGGATCGATATCCCCCTGCACGCCGTGATGATCCAGATCGCCGGTGGCGTGAACAAATTCTCCCTGCTGGCCATTCCGTTCTTCGTCCTGGCCGGCGCAATCATGGCCGAAGGCGGCATGGCCCGGCGCCTGGTGGCGTTCGCCGGGGTGCTGGTCGGCTTCGTCCGCGGCGGCCTGTCGCTGGTCAACATCACCGCTTCGACCTTCTTCGGCGCCATCTCCGGCTCCTCCCTGGCCGATACCGCCTCGGTCGGTTCGGTGCTGATCCCGGAAATGGAAAAGAAGGGCTATCCGCGCGAGTTTTCCACCGCCGTGACCGTTTCCGGCTCGGTGCAGGCACTGCTCACCCCGCCCAGCCACAACTCGGTGATCTACTCGCTGGCCGCTGGCGGCACGGTGTCCATCGCGGCGCTGTTCGTCGCCGGCATCGGCCCGGGCCTGCTGCTCAGCTTCACCATGGCCGCGCTGTGCCTGTGGTTCGCCAAGAAGCGCAACTACCCCAAGGGCGAGGTGATTCCGCTGCGCCAGGCACTGAAGATCTGCGTGGAAGCGCTGTGGGGCCTGATGACCATGTTCATCATCCTCGGCGGCATCCTCAGTGGCGTGTTCACCGCCACCGAATCGGCGGCTGTTGCGGTGGTCTGGGCGTTCTTCGTGACCATGTTCATCTACCGCGACTACAAGTGGCGTGAACTGCCGAAGATGCTGCACCGCACCGTGCGCACGCTGTCGATCGTGATGATCCTCATCGCCTTCGCCGCCAGCTTCGGCTACATCATGACCCTGATGCAGATTCCGTCGAAGATCACCACGGCGTTCCTGGCCTTCTCGGACAACCGCTACGTGATCCTGATGTGCGTCAACTTCATGCTGCTGGTGCTGGGCACGCTGATGGACATGGCGCCACTGATCCTGATCCTCACCCCGATCCTGCTGCCAGTGGTGACCTCATTCGGCGTCGACCCGGTGCACTTCGGCATGATCATGCTGGTCAACCTCGGCATTGGGCTGATCACGCCACCGGTAGGTGCGGTACTCTTCGTTGGCGCCGCCATCGGCAAGGTCACCATCGAAAACACCGTGAAGGCACTGCTGCCGTTCTACATCGCGCTGTTCGCCGTGCTGATGGCCGTTACCTACATCCCTGCCATTTCGCTGTGGCTGCCGAGCGTCGTGCTCTGACAGCAACCGGGCATTGAACGACAACGCCGCCCAATCGGGCGGCGTTTTGCTTTAGGGCCTGATTTCAAGGCCATGACAACAGGATTTCGTCATGCAAGGTTCCACCCCATTTGCGCGTCACATCGCCGTCCTGATCCTCGCCACACTGGCTTGCTCGTTCGCGGGCAACCACATCGCTGCGCGGATCGCCTTCGACCACGACACCGGGCTGCTGCTGGCCATGCTCGCGCGTGCCGGCGTGACCCTGGTCGCGCTGGCCGCTCTGGTACTGTGGCGACGTGAATCGCTGAAACTGGGTCGCGCCACCTGGAGCTGGCAGATCTTGCTGGGCCTGCTGATCGCCATTCAAAGCTTCTGCATCTACTCGGCCGTGGCGCGCATTCCCGTGGCCCTGGCGCTGCTGGTGGTCAACCTCTCGCCAATCCTGCTGGCACTGCTCACCTGGGCGCTCGGCGGTGCAGCGCCAACCCGACAGGCGCTGGCCATCATGGGCGTGATCCTCTTCGGCCTGGTGTTGGTGCTCGACGTTCCTGGCCGCCTGGCCAGCAGCGATGCGCCGGACGGCGAGTGGATGGCAGGCATCCTGTTCAGCCTGACGGCTGCCGCCGTTTTCGCCGTGGCGTTGTGGATCACCGAAAATCGTCTGTCGAAAATCGCGGGCTCGGTACGCAGCATGCTGACCCTGGCCGTGGTGTTCAGCGCCTCGGCCCTGCTGGGCAGCAGCGGCCTTATTCCTGGCGGTTTGAGCCTGCCCAATGCCAGCACCGGCTGGATCGCACTGGCCTGCCTGGTCCTGCTCTATGGTGCCGCGTTTTCAACCCTGTTCATCTGCATGCCGCGTCTGAACATCGCGCGCAATGCACCGGTGATGAACATGGAGCCGGTGGCCGGCATGATCCTGGGCTGGCTGATTCTGGGGCAGGTACTGGGAGCCCTGCAGGTGATCGGCGGCTTGATCGTGGTCGGCGGTATCGTCGCCCTGGCCTATCGGCGCTAGAGCGCGCCATGCGCGCTGATTGTTTCTCGCAGCCAACAGACACTCGGCGGCCCAGGGCCGCCGAGTCTGTGCAGGGCGTTTCAGCCGTGCAGCGCTTGCGCCTCGGCCGCTTCGTGCGCCTGACGCAGGCGCTCGCGGCTGTTGGTCAGGTGCAGGCGCATCGCAGCCCGCGCCGCCTCGGCATCCTGACGTGCGATGGCTTCGAAGATCTGCTCGTGCTCGCGCTCCAGACGCGCCATGTAGTGGGTCTGGTCGTCACGCGCCAGGCTGGCGGAATTGACCCGGGTACGCGGGATGATGCTGGTACCCAGGTGACTGAGAATATCGGTGAAGTAGCGGTTGCCGGTAGCCTCGGCAATGCGCAGATGAAAATGGAAGTCCGAGGACACCGCATCGCTGGCATGCATCGCGCTCTCGTTGATGGCATCCAGTGCCTCGCGAATGGCCTTCAGTTGTACGTCATTACGGCGCTGAGCCGCCATCCCGGCAGACTCCACCTCAAGACTGATACGCAGTTCGAGAATGGCCAGCACGTCGCGCAAGGTGACGATGGTCGCCGGATCGATGCGAAAACCACTGGCACTGGGCGTATCCAGCACGAAAGTGCCGATGCCGTGACGGGTCTCGACCAGCCCCGCTGCCTGCAAACGCGACAAGGCCTCGCGCACCACGGTACGGCTGACGCCCTGCTCTTCCATGATCGCCGACTCCGTCGGCAGCTTCTCACCGCGCTTTATCAACCCATCGCGAATGCGCTGCGACAGATCGGCTACCAGCTCCTGGGCCAGGCTGCGATGCTTGCGACGAGCACGGGGTTGAGCGTTTTGCGTTTCCATGGCGGACGAATTCTCGATGTAAGACGTGAGGCTTTGCAGCAATGATAGCCTAGCAGTTGTACGATGACACTATGAATTCCCGACAATTACAGCCCTTGGAGCGTCAAGTGCCAACGACTCTGCTGACCTTGAGCGATAGCCTGACCCAGTTGACCCTTGCCCCGGAACTGGGCGCAAGCCTGGTCAACTGGGTGCGCCTGAGCGATGGCCGGGCGCTGCTGCGCCACAGCGACGAACAGGCGCTGGCCGCCGCCAATCCCAGACGATTGGCCTGCTACCCCTTGCTGCCCTGGTCCAACCGTATTGGCGGCGGTGGTTTCACTACCCCTGACGGCTGGCAGGCGCTTGATGCCAATACCGACCACGAACCTCTGCCGATACACGGCAGTGCCTGGCAACAACCCTGGCAGATAGTCAATGCGACGTCCGACAGCGCCGTCCTGGAACTGCGTAGCCAAACACCTTTTCCCTATCGCGCCACGCTCCACGTACAACTCACTGACGGCCGCCTGCGCCTGACGTTACAAGCCACACATCTCGGCGAGCAGCCCACCTGGTATGGACTCGGTCTGCATCCTTATCTGCCGCGCACTGCACACACGCGCGTGCAGGCGCAAGCAGGCGGCGTCTGGTTGTGCAGCGAGGACAAACTGTCCAGCCAGTGGGTCGAATTACCGCAGGCCTGGAACTTCAACGAACCCACCTTGTTGCCGCAGCAACTTGTCGATAATGCGTTCACCCAATGGCCGGGGCGCGCTCGCATCATTCAACCGGATGCAGGTTATCAACTCATCTGCGAGGCACAGGGCAGCGATATGTTTCTGTTGTTCTGCCCACAGGCGCAGAACTTCTTCTGCTTCGAGCCCGTCACCCACCCGGTCAACGCCCACCATCTGCCGGGGCAACCGGGGCTACGATTACTGGCCGCGGAGCAAAGTGTTCAGATGAGTTTCAGCCTGCACTACCAGACGCTGGCAGACTGATCACTGGACATTCAAAGGGCGTTGGCGATAATACTCGCCAGTTGCCCAATGCAACTTTTCTCGGAAAAAAGTTACAAATAGATAAGTAACTGAAGAGAAAGGAG
>CAMPIF010000024.1 GCA_946886245.1 Ectopseudomonas composti
GTCATGCCGGAGGTGTTCATCAGGTTGCCGGCGAGGATGAACAGCGGAATGGCCATCAGCGAGAAGATGTCCATGCCGCCGAAAAAACGCTGCGGCAGGATGTTGATGAACAGGTTGACGTCGACGAACAGGAAGCCGACCAGGGCAGTCAGCAGCAGGCAGAAGAACAGCGGCAGGCCCAGCAGCAGGTTGACGACGAAGGCGAGAAGCATGGCAACACCCATCATGGCTGCACGCTCCCGGTTGTTTCATCGGTGTCGGATGCCGCCGGCCAGGGGCCGCGCAACAGGATCAGCAGCGTCAGCAGGCTGAAGCCAATAGGCAGGCTGAGCAGCGGCCAGGTCCGGCTCACGCCCAGACCCAGGCTGCGAAAGCGCCCGGCATCGAGCGCATAGCGCAGGCTGACCCAACTGGCGAATGCGAAGAAGGCGGTGGCTGCCAGCCATTGATAGAGGCGTACCCAGCGCGCCAGATGCGCAGGCAGGCGCTCTTCCAGCAGATTGATGCGCATGTGGCCGCCCTCGACCCACAGGGCGCCCAACACCAGCATGACGCTGCCGATGATCAGGTAGCGGGCCATCTCATCCAGCCAGATCGGTGCGCTACCGAGCAGGTAGCGGGCGAATACGCCGTAGATGAGCAATAGCAGGTCGAGCAGTAACAGAAGGGCGCCGAGATTGAACAGCAGGGCGCGCACACGTTTGATGAACGCAGGCATGGTGGCTCCGAGGCGAAGACTGGGCCGCGCCCTGGTCAAGCAGGGCGGGCCGTGGCAGACGGTGGGTTACTGGACGGTGCTCAGCCCGACGTCCTGGAGTGCCTTGTCGATCCAGCCGGCATCGATGCTCTGTTCCTTGAGCCAGCTCAGGTAGGCCGGTTGGCCCTGACTGCGAAATGCCTGCAGATCCTCGGTCGAAGGTTCGATGATTTCCATGCCCTTCTCCTTGAGGAAGGCCAGTTCCTTTTCCTGCTGTTGGGCAATCGCCTCACGATTCAGGCGTGTGGCCTCCAGCGCTGCGTCGGTGAGCGCCTGGCGATCCTTTGCCGAGAGCGAGTCGAGCATTGCTCCGTTGGCCACCAGGAACTGGTCGGAATACTGGATGTTGGCCAGGGTCAGGTACTTCTGCACCTGATAGAGGCTGCCGAGGATGATGTACGAGGTCGGGTTCATTTGCCCGTCGGCTACGCCGGAGCGCAGCGCCATGTAGAGCTCGGTCCACGGAATGGGCGTACCGGAGGCGCCGAAGGATTCATACAGGGCGACCTGGCTGGGGTCCATCGCGCGAAAGCGCAGGCCCTTGAAGTCCGCCGGTGCCGCGATTGGCTTCTTGCTGTTGGTGAAATTGAGGAAGCCGCCTTCCTCGACCACAGCCAGCAGTTCCGTGCCGGTGCGCTGTTTGAATTCCTGCTTGGCGGCCTGCCAGTAGGAGCCCTGATCGAAGAAGCTGTGGGCAGCCTGGGCGTCCTTGAACATGAACGGAATGGCGCTGACGTAGATCTCCGGGAACAGCGGGGCGATGCCGGCAAAAGAGGCCACGTTGAGTCCCGGGCCGCTGATCACCTGTTCCATGCGTTGTTCTTCTTCACCGAGCATGCTGTTGGGGTAGAGCTTGATTTCCAGCTCGCCACCGCTCTTCTCCTCGACCAGACGCTTGACGTTGCTGGCGAACAGGTGAACCGGGTTTTTCTCCAGGTCGGCCGCGCCGTTATAGCTCATGTTGATGACGGTGGCCGCCTGGGCGAGGGACGCGCTCAAGCCCATGGCGGTGAGCAGCAGGCCAGTGCCGAAATGGCGGCCGAGATTGCCGAACAGAGTCGTTTGCATATTGTTTTCCTTATGGCAGAACTAGGGTAGAGAAGGGCGCGGACTGCTTGGTTCTTATAGGAAAAGCGAAGCTTTGGCGCAGGAGCAGAGACACGCTAGCCGTTGTCGTGTTGACTATTCAAGTCGAAGGGTGATGCATGAAAGTCAACACCTGAACGGCGCTGTCAGGCGCTGCGAGCCAGCCCCGGCGCATCGCCGCTGAAGAAGCGCATGCTGTTGCGCAGGTGCTCCAGGCAGGCCAGGCTGGCCACCGTCAGCTCACGCCCCTGGTGGCTGAGAATGCGCGCGCGGGCATCGCGCAGTGCCGGGTTTGCCATGGGCAGTCGGCGGATGCTGCCGGCTTGCAGCTCATGGCTGACGGTCAGCTCCGGCATGAAGGCCACGCCAATGCCGGATTTGACGAAGTTGGTGAGCACGGCCACCGAGTTGGTGCGAAGCTTGGGGCGCAGTTCCATGTGCTCCAACTGCGCCACCATCACCGCCAGCTGGCCCATGCCGGTGCTGCTGTGGATCAGCGCCAGGGCTTCGCCGCGCAGCTCGGTCATCGATACGGGACCGCGATGATTGGCCAGGCGATGCTGCGGCGGGATGATCAGGTCGAGTGGCTGGCGGGTGTCGACATGCACCGTCAGGGCTTCGTCCTCGATCGGTGCATAGACCAGTGCGAGGTCGACGGCATCTTCCTTGAGCAAGCCAACGGCCTCGTTGGCACCGGCCATCTGCACTTCCAGGTCGATACCGGGATAGCGCAGGATGAAGCTCTGCAGCGGCTGCGAAATCAGGTCGGTGATGAAGCCTTCACCGACCGCGATGCGGACGCTGCCCTGACGCAGCCCCTGCAGGTCGCAGAGGCGTGACAGCACGCCCTGCTCGTTGGCGCGCTGCTGGCGGAAGTGGGCGACCAGCATGTTGCCGGCCTCGGTGGGAATCACACCCTGTGGCGTGCGTTCCAGCAGGCGAATTTCCAGTTCCTCTTCCAGCGCGCTGAGTTGTCGGCTGATGGCCGACGGATCGATGTTCAGGTGTTGGGCGGCTTTGCGCAGGGAGCGAAAGTGCACGACCTCATTCAGGTAGGCGAGGGCGCGCTGGCTCAGGCGGGACATCGGCAGGGCCTCCGGCGGCAGTCAGTCCAGCAGCGACAGCGTCGCCGGTTGTATGTGATTGTCTTCGACGCGTACATCCAGTTCACCCTCGCTCAGGCGCGCCTTGAGGCGCTGGCCCGGCCGGGTCTGTGCGGCGCTGCGCACGGCGTGGCCGCGTTCGTCGAGGAGGATGCTGTAGCCACGGCCCAGGGTGGCCAGAGGGCTGACGATCTGCAGTTGCGCCGCAAGCGCGCCCAGTTGCTGACGCTGGTTGCGCAGCTGACCTTGCATGGCACGCGGCAGGCGCGTGGCCAGACCCTCCAGACGCTGGCGCAGCAGGGCCAGGTTGCGCCCCGGATGCTGCGCGGCGAGGCGTGCATCGAGGCGGGCCAGGCGCTCGCGTTGATTGGCCAACTGCTGGTTGAAGGCGCGGCGCAGGCGCATGTCCAGGTCGTCCAGGCGCTGGGCTTGCTGGCGCAGTCGCTCGCCAGGGTGGCGCAGGCGTCGGCTCGTTCCTTCCAGGCGTAGACGTTCGCGAGCCAGGCGTCCTTGCATGTGCAGGACCAGGCGGCGTTGCAGGTTGTGCAGGCGCTGCACCAGTTCGCTGCTGTCGGGTGCCAGCAGTTCGGCGGCGGCCGAAGGTGTCGGTGCACGCACATCGGCGACGAAATCGGCGATGGACACGTCCGTCTCGTGGCCCACGGCGCTGACGATGGGCGTGACACAGGCGGCCACGGCGCGAGCAACGGCTTCCTCGTTGAAACACCAGAGGTCTTCCAGCGAGCCGCCGCCACGGGCCAGGATCAGTGCATCGAACCCCTGTGCGTCGGCGCGCTGCAGGGCGCGGACGATCTGTGCAGTGGCCTCGCGGCCCTGCACGGCGGTGGGGATCAGGTTCAGCTCCACCTGCGGCGCGCGCCGGCGGAATACGCTGATGATGTCGCGGATCACCGCTCCGGTCGGTGAGGTGACGATGCCGATGCGCTTGGGATGAACGGGCAGGGCGATCTTGCGTTCGGTGGCGAACAGACCTTCTGCGCCGAGCTTCTCCTTCAGCGCCTCGAAGGCCAGGCGCAGGGCGCCGTCACCGGCTGGCTCCACGGCGTCGAGAATCAGCTGGTAGTCGCCGCGCCCCTCGAACAGCGAGACCTTGCCGCGCACCTTCACCGCCAGACCATCGCGCAGCGCCTGGCGCACGCGCGCGGCGTTCTGCCGGAACAGCGCGCAACGCACCTGAGCCTGACTGTCCTTCAGCGTGAAGTAGATGTGGCCGGAGGCCGGGCGGGCGAGGTTGGAGATTTCCCCCTCGACCCAGATGCCGGCGAACACGTCCTCCAGCAGCAGGCGGGCGCGGTTGTTGAGCTGGCTGACGCTGAGCACCTCGCGGTCGAGGTTCAGGCGGGCAAAAGGGTCATTGATCATGGGGCAGCATGATAAGTCGAGAGCGACATCGGCGCGACCTTCATCAGGCGTCTTGCAGCAGGCGTTCGAGCAGCCAGGCCGCGACCGGGCCGAGCTCGCGCTGGCGCGACCAGATGGCGTCCACCGTCACCCGCCGTGGCCAGCCACTGCAGGGCAGTTCATGCAGGCCACCAAAGCCGTAGGCATCGACCAGTTGCCGAGGCAACTCGGCCCAACCGAAGCCGAGTCGTGCCATTTCCAGCAGCATCAGATAGTCCGGCGCGGCCCAACAGCGACCGCCGCTGCCGGGCAACTCGTCGGTGTTCGCATCGTCATGGGCGACGCTGCTCAGGCGCAGCAGGCGCCAGCGCGACAAGTCGTCCTGGCGCACCTGGGGCAGCGTGCTCAGGGGGTGATCCTTGGCGACGAACAGGCCGAACTCGCTGCTCATTTCCAGGCGGGCGTGAGCGATATGTGGCGGATAGACCGCTTGCGCGCCGAGCAGTCCCAACTGCGCGCGGCCTTGAGTGACCAGGTCGAGTACGTCGTTCTGTTCGGCGATCAGGCTCTCGAACTGCAGATCGGGGAAGCGCTGATCCAGCTCCTGCAGGCGCACCTCGTACTGTTTCGGCTGGTAGGCGTCGGACAGCGCCAGCGTCAGGCGCGCCTCCTGGCCTCTGGCCAGGCCGGCGGCGTGTCGCGCCAGACGGTCGCTGGCGCTCAGGACTTCCTCGGCGTGAGCCAGCAGGCTGGCACCGGCTGCGGTCAGTTGCAGTTTGCGCGGGCCGCGTTCGAACAGTGCCACACCCAGGTCGATTTCCAGGCGCGCGACGGCCTCGCTGATGGTCGATTGGCTCTTGCCCAGACGCCGCGCTGCGGCGCTGAGCGATCCGCAGTTGGCGGCCTGGGCGAAGGCCTGGAGGGAATCGGGGGAAATGTTCATATCGGTTTTGCCGATGGCAGCTGCCTTTGGATTGGCTGATATTCCGATGATCATAGCGCTCGTCGTCACTTATCACGAGGCTCGTTTCATGACTCAGCCCCTGCCGCGCTCCCTGCGTGAGCGCATCGGTCACGCCCTGGCCTTCGAGACCATCGCCGTGCTCATCTGCGCGCCGACCATGGCTTGGTTCATGGACAAGCCGCTGCTGCACCTGGGTGTGCTGACCCTGATGTTCTCCACCGTGGCGATGCTGTGGAACATGCTGTTCAACTATCTGTTCGACCGCGCACAGAGTCGTCTGGGCTTCGAGCGCGGCCTGTGGGCGCGGGTCAGCCATGCGCTGCTGTTCGAAGCGGGCTTGATCGTCGTGCTGGTACCGCTGGCCGCCTGGTGGCTGTCGATTGGCCTGCTCGAGGCGTTGCTGCTGGATATCGTGCTGATCCTGTTCTTCTTGCCTTATACCCTGGCGTTCAACTGGATCTATGACCTGTTGCGCGCGCGCTGGGTTGCCCGCCGTGAAGCACAGGCGACTGCTGTGATCTGTCGCGGGGCTTGATTTGCCAGCGGCAGCGCCTAAGCTGCCGCCTTTCTTTGCACCCACTTCGAGCCCCATGACCGCACAACTGATCCTCGTCCCGCAGATATCCACGCTTCCTGCCCATGAAGAGAAGGCACGGGCCATGCTGCGCTGGCTGGTCAAGCGGGAAATCGTCGAGGCGCTGCCGACCACCTGCGGACAGGGCGGCAACGGCATGGCCTACGCCATCGGGCCAGGCGCTCGACGTATCGCCCAGCGTCCCGAGTTGCTGCCCTATGGTCAGGCGCACAATGGCCTGGAGATCATCACCAACCGCTGCATTTACATGCCGACGCAGGGCTTTCTCGAAGAGGCGGGCTGCGCCGAATGCCGCAAGGAAGTGGGCGTGCCGCTGTTCGACAGCCTGGAGCTGTGGTGGCCAGGGGAAACCGACAACTTCACCTGCCCGGAGTGCGGGCATGAAGATGACATCAACGGCTTCCTGTTCCTGCAACCCTGCGGGTTTTCCAACCTGGGCTTCATCTTCAACGGCTGGATGGATGCCGGCCTGCGCCCGGCGTTCGTCGAAGAGTTCGGCGAACGCCTGGGCTTTGCGGTGAGGCAGGTGCAGGTCGACGATCCGGCTTGAGCAGGTGCGCTTAGGCCCGTGGGAGGGGGGGCAGCCGCGACTTGCGCTGTCTTCAGTCACCGCTGAAGCGCCTCCCACAGGCGCTCGGCAGTTGCCATCAGGCTAAGGTCAGAACTCGACGCTGGCCGACAGGCGCACTTCGCGTGGCTCGCCCACTGCAACGCGTAGATTGCCGCCGCTGGAGGAGTAGTAACGCTCGTCGAACAGGTTGCGTACGTTCAGCTGCAGGCGGGTCTTTTCGCCGAGCAGTTGGCTGTCCCAGCTGACGAAGGCATCGGCCACGGTGTAGCTGTCCAGCCAGAATGTGTTGGCGTTGTCGCCGGCACGCTCACCGACGTAACGGGCGCCGCCACCCAGTCGCCACTGACCCAACTCCTGGGGCAGATGCAGACGATGGACGAGGTAGAGGCTGCCGACATTGCGCGCGGCGTTGACCAGTTCGTTGCCTTCGTTGGCCGGGTCATCGAGGATTTCCGTATCGGTGTAGGCGTAGCTGCCAAGCAGTTCCCAGCGCTCGCTGAGGCGGCCGGTGATATCCAGCTCTACGCCGCGCGAACCGACCTTGCCTGCGGCTTCCGATACGGAATTGTTGGTAACTACGACGTTTTCCTTCTCGATATCGAACAGCGCCAGGCTGGCGCCGATACCTTGAGGCAGATCGAGTTTCACGCCCAGCTCGTAGCTGCGACCTTCTTCGGGATCGAATGCCTGGCCGGTATCGGTATCCGAGGCATTGGGCACGAAGGAGCGGCTGTAGTTACCGTAGAACGCCACCTGATCGTTCAATTGGAACACCAATCCGCCGAAGGGCAGGAAGGTGGTGTCTTGCCGGTCGGTGGTTGGCTTGTACAGCGCCCCTCGACCTTGCCCGACCAACTGCTCGAAGCGCTGGTAACGGCCGCCAAGCACCAGAATCCACTGCTCGTTCAAGTGCCAGTTGTCTTTCACGTAAAGTGAGCGCGAATGCAGTTCGTCGCGGCGATCGCTCTGTGACAGATTGAGCAGGGTGGGTGCGGCAAGGTTGCCGTAGACCGGGTTGTAGATGTTGAAGCCGCCGACAGCCGGGCCGCGCCAGGTATCGCCACGAAAGTTGTCGACGCGTTCTGTGTCTGCACCAATCAGCAGATCATGGCGCTGACCGAATAGCGTGGCCTTGCCGATCCAGTCCCAGGCCAGATATTGGGTCTGGTTGTCATGCTCGCTACCATCGGAGCGGCGGCTGAGCGCGCCTGTAGTGGCATTCAGAGCGTTGGGGCGAGCTTCGGCATAGTCGTAGCGCTCGTTGTTCCAGCCGTAGGTGAGGCGGCTCGACCAGTCGGCGCTGAGCTGGTACTCGGCAGTAGCCGTGAGCAGTTCATCGATACCTTCAGCCTTGGACCAGTGCTCGCTGAAACGGTCGTTATAGGAAACCTTGGCCGGCTTGCCGTTGATGATCACCGTGCCTCGATCCACCGGGCTGCTGTATTCCTTGTATTCGTAGGCGATGTTGAGGCGCAGACGTTCGCCTTCCCAGCTCAGCGAGGGCGCGATCAGGCTGTGCTCTTCTTCGCCGAAGTTACGCCAATAATCTTCGTGCTGACGCTCGGCAACCAGGCGAAAGGCCAGGCCGCTATCGGCAATTGGGCCGGTAACGTCGACTGCCAGGCTGCCTCCGCCGAAGCTGGAGCTGTCCGCGCTCAGTTGCGTGCCCCATTGGTACTGCGGTTTCTTGCTGATGACGTTGATCAGGCCACCCGGTTCCAGGGCACCATAAAGCAGCGACGCCGGCCCCTTGAGCACTTCCACTCGTTCGGTGGTGGCGCTGAAGTTGCGTGAGAGGCTGGAGCGAATGCCGTCACGGAGGATCGACCCGTCGGCGTTGGCACCAAAGCCGCGCTTGACGAAACCGTCCTGAGTGCCAGCCAGTGTGTTGCTCTGGGTCATGCCACTGACGAACTTCATCGCATCGTCCAGCGATCTGACCTGGAAATCCTCGATGGTCTGCGGCGTCACCACCTGTACTGATTGGGCCTCATCCTTGAGTGCGACGGAGGATTTGCTTGCCGTGCTGGCGCGCCTGGCCTGGTAGCCATCTTCTTCCAGGGTGGGCTTGGCGACCACTTCCTGGCTGGGCAGCTCCAGCTCCTGGGCCAGCAGTTGACCGGCTGGAAGCAGGCAAAGGGTAAGCAGAGTGGCGCATCGGCTACTCAAGAAAGGGCGGGTAGATTTCATTTGGCACTCAAGTGCAGATGTTTTTGAGAATCATTATTTTATGATTTTCAAAGCATGACTGCCTAGAGGCATACTTTGCATTGAGTGAAATGGGCTCGCTGGGTATAATGCCGCGCTTCTTATTTTCCCGCTCGGGAGCCCGTCCATGCTGCGCATCAGCCAAGAAGCACTCACTTTCGACGACGTCCTGCTCATCCCCGGTTATTCCGAGGTGTTGCCCAAGGACGTCAGCCTGAAGACCCGCCTGACCCGCGGCATCGAACTGAACATCCCGCTGCTGTCCGCTGCCATGGACACCGTCACCGAAGCGCGCCTGGCCATCGCCATGGCCCAGGAAGGCGGCATCGGCATCATCCACAAGAACATGACCATCGAGCAGCAGGCTGCCGAAGTGCGCAAGGTCAAGAAGTTCGAAGCCGGTGTGGTCAAGGACCCGATCACCATCGAGGCCGATGCCACCGTGCGCGACCTGTTCGAGCTGGCCCGCCTGCACAACATCTCTGGTGTGCCGGTGCTGTCCAACGGCGACCTGGTGGGCATCGTCACCTCCCGCGACGTACGCTTCGAGAACCGTCTGGACGCTAAAGTGCGTGACGTGATGACGCCGAAAGAACGCCTGGTCACGGTCAAGGAAGGCGCCGCCAAGGAAACCGTGCGCGAGCTGCTGCACAAGCATCGCATCGAGAAGGTGCTGATCGTCGATGACGCCTTCACCCTCAAGGGCATGATGACCGTCAAGGACATCGAGAAAGCCAAGGCCTACCCGCTGGCGAGCAAGGATGATCAGGGGCGTCTGCGCGTTGGTGCTGCCGTCGGCACCGGTGCCGATACCGGTGATCGCGTAGGCGCTCTGGTCAATGCCGGTGTCGACGTGATCATCGTCGACACCGCCCACGGCCACTCCAAGGGCGTGATCGACCGCGTGCGCTGGGTCAAGCAGAACTTCCCGGAAGTCCAGGTGATCGGTGGCAACATCGCCACGGGCGCAGCTGCCAAGGCGCTGGTCGAAGCTGGCGCCGATGGCGTCAAGGTCGGCATCGGTCCAGGTTCCATCTGCACCACCCGTATCGTCGCCGGCGTCGGTGTGCCGCAGATCAGCGCCGTGGCCAATGTGGCTGCAGCACTGGCCGGCACTGGCGTACCGCTGATCGCCGATGGTGGCATCCGCTTCTCCGGCGACCTGTCCAAGGCCATCGTCGCTGGCGCGTCCGCCGTGATGATCGGCTCCATGCTGGCCGGTACCGAAGAAGCGCCGGGCGAAGTCGAGCTGTTCCAGGGGCGCTCCTACAAGGCTTACCGTGGCATGGGCTCGCTGGGCGCCATGGCGCAGGCACAGGGCTCGAGCGACCGTTACTTCCAGGACTCCTCGGCCGGTGCCGAGAAGCTGGTGCCGGAAGGTATCGAAGGTCGCGTTCCCTACAAGGGCGCGATGAGTGCCATCGTTCACCAGCTGATGGGTGGCCTGCGTGCCTCCATGGGCTATACCGGCTGCGCCACCGTCGAGGAAATGCGCACCAAGCCTGAGTTCGTGCGCATCACTGGCGCCGGTATGGCCGAGTCGCATGTCCACGACGTGCAGATCACCAAGGAAGCCCCGAACTACCGGGTCGGCTGAAAGATCGATTTGACGCTGCTGCGCCTGAGCATGCAGCGTTGGAGAAAAACTCGAGATGCTCATTTGCTTCAGCAAGCTCCGCTCTCTCGTTTTTCTGCGCCTTGCCAGTTCGTCGCTCGCGACGCGGCAAATCGATTTTTACAATGTATGAATAACGGGGCTGTTCGATCAGCCCCGTGTCATTTGTGAATACCTACGAGAGACGGCCATGGCCCACGACATTCACGCCCACCGCATCCTCATTCTGGACTTCGGTTCCCAGTACACCCAACTGATCGCCCGCCGCGTGCGCGAGATCGGCGTCTATTGCGAGCTGCACCCCTGGGACATGAGCGACGAGGACATCCGCGCCTTCGCTCCGCGCGGCATCATCCTCGCCGGTGGCCCGGAGTCGGTGCACGAAGCAGGTAGTCCGCGCGCGCCGCAAGCGGTGTTCGACCTGAACGTGCCGGTGCTGGGCATCTGCTACGGCATGCAGACCATGGCCGAGCAGCTTGGCGGCAAGGTGGAAGGTTCCGACCTGCGTGAATTCGGCTACGCCCGTGTCGACGTGGTCGGCAAGAGCCAGCTGCTGGCCGGCATCGAAGACCATGTCGACGCCGACGGTGTGCTCGGTCTCGACGTGTGGATGAGCCACGGCGACAAGGTCACCCGTCTGCCGGAAGGCTTCCACATCCTCGCCAGCACCCCGAGCTGCCCGATCGCCGCCATGTGCGACGACACTCGCCACTACTACGGCGTGCAGTTCCACCCGGAAGTGACTCACACCAAGCAGGGCGGTCGCATCCTGTCGCGCTTCGTGCTGGAAGTCAGCGGCTGCGAAGCCCTGTGGACCCCGGCCAACATCGTCGAAGACGCCATCGCTGCGGTACGCGCCCAGGTCGGCGACGCCAACGTGCTGCTCGGCCTGTCCGGCGGTGTCGACTCCTCCGTGGTCGCCGCCCTGCTGCACAAGGCCATTGGCGATCAACTGACCTGCGTGTTCGTCGACAACGGTCTGCTGCGTCTGCACGAAGGCGACCAGGTCATGGCCATGTTCGCCGAGAACATGGGCGTCAAGGTGATCCGTGCCGATGCCGAAGAGCAGTTCCTCGGCAACCTGGCCGGTGAGTCCGACCCGGAGAAGAAGCGCAAGATCATCGGTCGCACCTTCATCGACGTGTTCGATGCACAGGCCAGCAAGCTGGACAACATCCAGTTCCTTGCCCAGGGCACCATCTACCCGGACGTGATCGAGTCGGCTGGCGCCAAGAGCGGCAAGGCCCACGTGATCAAGAGCCACCACAACGTCGGTGGCCTGCCGGAGGAAATGAACCTCAAGCTGGTCGAACCGCTGCGTGAACTGTTCAAGGACGAAGTGCGCAAGATCGGTCTGGAACTGGGCCTGCCCTACGACATGGTCTACCGCCACCCGTTCCCGGGTCCGGGCCTGGGCGTGCGCATCCTCGGTGAAGTGAAGAAGGAATACGCCGACATCCTGCGCCGTGCCGACCACATCTTCATCGAAGAACTGCGCAAGGCCGACTGGTACCACAAGACCAGTCAGGCATTCGTGGTGTTCCAGCCGGTGAAATCGGTTGGTGTCGTCGGTGATGGCCGCCGCTACGCCTGGGTCGTCGCCCTGCGCGCGGTGGAAACCGTCGACTTCATGACCGCTCGCTGGGCGCACCTGCCTTACGAGCTGCTGGAGACCGTCAGCGGCCGCATCATCAACGAAATCGAAGGCATCTCCCGTGTCACCTACGACGTGTCGAGCAAGCCGCCAGCGACCATCGAGTGGGAATGATGCCCCTCCGCGCGTAGCTTCTGCGTGACGAAACCCCGGCCCTGGTGCCGGGGTTTTGTTTTTAGGCCTTGTGTGGCGTGCTTTCTGTCGCCTGCGGAAAGCCATGGCTAGGTTGGGTTTTCATTTCCTTGAAAAGGACGCGTCCATGCCCTGCGACTCGCTACCTGCCTGGTGTTCGTGCACTTTGCTGACGGCGCTGCTGTTGTTCCTGGCGCCCTGCGCTCCGATCAAGCAATTGAGGTGGGGCGCGCCTGGTGCATAACTGGCTCAATATCAAGAGATATGAGTAAATCTATATGTAAGTCATTATCGTTTTGATCTGTGTTTTCTGCTATGTTTGCCGCCGCCAACCAGGCGGCATCGCCACCATAGAAAGATGACAGGGCAGGCCGCCGACACGCCTCTTAACCGATAAGGACCATGAGCATGACCGATAGTAAGAACGGGGTTCTCGATACACGAGCGCCCTGGCGGCGCGTTGCCAGCGTTGCCCTGTTTTGCACGCCGCTGGTGGCTGCGCCTCTATACGTTCAGGCACAAGAGGCAGGCGCTGGCGCAGAGGATGAACCCTTCCGCCTCGCGCCGATTATCGTCAACGCCAAGGCCTCGGCAGGTGATGATGCCAGCTCGGTGGTTGCTCAGGAGCTCTGGGTCGGCGGCAAGGTCGCTACCAGTATCCTCAATACCCCGGCTTCGGTTTCCGTGGTGACCCAGAAGGAAATCGAGCAGCGCAGCGTCAACACTACAGAAGAACTCCTGCAGTACACGCCAGGCGTGATCACCGACTTCTACGGCAGCGATGACCGCAACGACTACTTCAAGATTCGTGGCTTCCAGGCGACCACCTACCGCGACGGTTTGACACTGAGCTCCATGCGCGGTGTTCGCGAGGACCCGTTCGCCTTCGAGCGCGTTGAAATTCTGCGGGGCGCCAACTCCACGCTGTTTGGCGCGGCCGACCCGGGTGGTTCGGTGAACTTCGTGACCAAGAAGCCGCGCTTCGAGCAGTTCGGCCAGGTCTATGGCACCTACGGTTCCTTCAACCACAAGGAAACCGGCATCGACGTTGGCGATGTGCTGAATGCGGATAAGACCCTGGCTTATCGTTTCACCGGCAAGTTCCAGGACAGTGATCGTGAGTATGATCACTCTCAGGACGACAATCAGCTCCTCATGGGCGGGCTGACCTGGGCGCCGACGGCCTATACCTCGGCAACGCTTGTCGTGGATCACCTCAAGACCAAGAGCACCCCCAACAGTGGCGGTTACCCGACAGACAGGGAATATGACCGCGATGAGTTCTTCGGTGAGCCGGGCTACAACTTCCACGATGTGGAACGCACCAATATCAGTGGTAGTTTCAGTCACGATTTTGACAACGGTTTCATCCTGCGCAGCAACCTGCGGTACAGCGAGCTGACGGATGATTTTGCTTACCTGTACCTGAGCGGCACAGGAGCAGGAACGCTGCGCGATCGTGATGCTTTTGGCACCGATACCGATGCCGAGCAGGTCAACGGCAATCTGATGCTGCAGTACGATGCCCGTTTCGAAAATATCGACAGCAGCACCATGGTGGGGGTGGAGTACGGCGACTCTACAACGGACGCCAGCTCTATCTACACCCGAGCAACGCCCATTGATATTGCCAACCCGGTCTACAGCGGTGCTCCAGCTGGACTGTCGCCCTACCTTGTTCAGCGCCGGGATTACACCACCAAGTCGGTATTCCTGCAGCAGAACCTGTCGTTCTACGACCGCGTTATCGTGACTGCAGGCGTGCGCAACGATTCGATGGATCTTGCGGAGACGAACAAGCTCACCTCAACCAAAACCTCGGATAGTTTTTCTGAAAACACTTTCCGCGGTGCGCTGACCTATATCGTCACTGACGAGGTTTCGACCTATGTCAGCATGGTGGAATCCGTTTCTCCGCCGGAAATCGGCGTCACTCCGAAGCGGGGCAAGCAGTATGAAATAGGCGCGAAGTATTCACCTGCAGATATGAATGCGCTCTTTTCTGCCGCCATCTATGACCTGACTCAGGAAAATGTCTCCATTGCCGTTGTCGTGCCCGGCGTCGGTATTCAGCGGCAGACGGTGGGTGAGACGAGGGTGCGAGGTCTGGATCTGGAGGCCAAGGCCGAGCTGACCGAGCACCTGAGCCTGGTCGGCGGTTACTCCTACATGGCGTCGGATGTACTTCGCGGTTCGCTGTGGGATGGCACGTCTCTCAAAGGCAATGAATTTGAAGTCACGCCACGGCATAGCGCTTCACTCTGGGGCTACTACAGTGTGCCGGGCACGAAGGTGAGCGTAGGTCTGGGTGCTCGCTACATTGGTGAATACTATTTTGCTGCGGCCAACACCGATAAGAGCGATGCCGCAACAGTGTTCGACGCCGCCTTCACCTACAACATCGTCAAGGGCACGGATCTGGCTCTGAACGTCAGCAATCTGCTGGATGAGCAGCACGTGGTCGGCTCCGGTACGGCTGACTACTACAACCCGGGCCGTGAGGTTACCGCCAAGCTGAGCTACAGCTGGTAAGTCGGCCCAGGCGCCTGGACGGGGTCAGTAGCCATTGGTTGACATTGGCTTCAGGGCTCAATGAAGAAACCGGCTTCGGCCGGTTTTTTCATGGCTGCATGCTTTCAGTGTGGCAGCAGAGACAGCGTGACGGTGAGTGCGAACAGGCTCAGGCTCAGTAAGCTGATCAGCAGCAGGCGTCTGTCATTCTGAATCTGGCTGGTGAGTATCGCCTTGCGCAGGCGCCAGTCGCAGGCAATCGTGACCCAGCGTTTTTCCAGCAGCTGGCGCCAATCTTCATCGCTTAGCCAGCAGGCGATGTGGTGTGCCGGTAAATCCAGCGCAGGGAACAACTCCTCGCACGTCAACGGGCCCAGGGATACCTGAAAGCGCTGACCGTGACGCTCGCAATCGAGTTCAAGGCGGATTTGCGGGCGGGTATCCTGGACGTGAATGTCTTCAGGATCAGGTGTGAATACTTCGTAGGACGTGATTTGCGCCGTGCCTGGACGCAACAAGGCTCTGCGGATTTTTTCCCAGAGCAGTCGCATAAGTTTGTAAGAGGCCCAGGCGGAAAAGGCGAAAAGCAGCAGGCTGATCAGCCATAGTAGGCCGCCGAGCACGATGAATAGCACTATCACGCTCAGAACCCTGTAAGCAGTGTCGGCGCGGCTTCCCAGATGAGGTAGCCCATGATCATCAGCATGATTGCGGCGAAGGGCGAAGCGGCGCTTGGGGCTTCGGGGGAGGCATCGGCCGGGTTCGCTTTGGGAACGTATAGGAGAAAGGTTCCTTCCTGCTGGTTGAGCTCGACATGCTCTTGGTTGAGCACGAGATGCTCCACGTCGTAGGTGTGTTGTTCGTACTCGTAACGCAGGCGATAGACGGGCTTGAGGCTGACCATTGTGTTTTTGCCAACGCTGATGCGTGCGTTGACGAGCTTTTGATCGATGATCGCCGCTTTTACGATGTCGTGTGGGCGGCTCAGTCGGTAGCAGTCAGTCCAGATCATTTCCCCAAACGCAGCCATGAGCCCGATCCACATGAGCAGGAGCATGGGGGTTATCGCCACCATCATGATTGCCAAGGGGGCGTCGAAGAAGAAACTGTCCATGTTCTGGTGAGCGTTCCTGTGAAGTGCCCAGCGATTCTATACCGATCGGCGGTTTCCTATCTGGGCGGTATCTCGCACCTGGTGCCGCGGCAATTTGTCTTGCCGGGGCGCTCGTCTGGTCATCCATGAAAATGAGAAGATACCGCAATTGAGTATGCCCGCAGATTGCCGAGGATGAAGATGTCGTTTACCCGCAGACAAGTACTCGCCGGGCTTGCTGGCCTGGGTGTTGCCGGCTTCGGCGCTGGCGGTGTGCGTTACTGGTTGGGGCGCCCGGAGAACGTGGCGAGCCATGACTACGAGCTGATCGCCGCGCCGCTGGATCTTGAACTGGTGCCGGGGCATGTGACGCCGGCCTGGGCCTACGGCGGGCAGGCGCCCGGGTTCGAGTTGCGCTGCCGCCAGGGCGAGCGCTTGCGGGTGCGCTTCATCAACAAGCTGGAGCAGCAGAGCACCATCCACTGGCATGGCATCCGCCTGCCACTGGAGATGGACGGCGTGCCCTACGTTTCCCAGGCGCCGGTACTGCCGGGCGAGTACTTCGATTACGACTTCATCTGCCACGACGCTGGCAGCTTCTGGTACCACCCGCATACCACCAGTGCCGAGCAGCTGGGGCGTGGCCTGGTCGGGCCGCTGATCGTCGAGGAGCGCGAGCCTACCGGCTTCCGCCATGAGCGCACGCTGAGCCTGAAGACCTGGCACATCGACGAGCAGGGCGCCTTCACCGACTTTCTGGTACCGCGCCAGGCGGCGCGCGAAGGCACGCGTGGGCGCTTGACCACCATCAATGGCGAGCCCAACCCGACCCTCGAGCTGCCGGAAGGGCAGGTGGTGCGCCTGCGCCTGATCAATGTCGACAGCACCATCACCTATCGCCTCAACCTGCCGGGTGGCGAAGCGCGTATTTATGCACTGGACGGTAATCCGGTCGCGCCGCGGCCGCTGGGCAAGGAGTACTGGCTGGGGCCAGGCATGCGTATCGATCTGGCGCTCAAGGTTCCCGCTGCTGGAGAGGAATTGTCCCTGCGTAACGGGCCGCTGCTCCTGGCAACGCTGAAGGGCATCGCCAGTAGCGAAGCCGCCGGGGATTGGCCGCCGGCGTTGCCGGCCAACCCGATCGCCGAGCCTGACCTGTCACGTGCCGAGACATTGCGCTTCAACTTCGAGTGGGCGGCCGCGCTGGCCTCGCCGGCCGACGAGGCCGCCGGTCGCTACAAATACTGGCAGATCAACGGCCAGGCCTGGGACATCAACGACAAGACCTGCGCCGATCGCCCGATCGCCACGCTGAAGAAGGATGGTCACTACATCTTCGTGCTGCGCAACATGGCGCAGTATCAGCATCCGATTCACCTGCACGGCATGACCTTCAAGGTGCTGGGCTCGGATCGACGCAAGATCCTTCCCTACTTCACCGACACCTACCTGCTGGGCAAGAACGAGACGGCGCGCATCGCCTTCGTTGCCGATAATCCCGGCGTGTGGATGTTCCACTGCCACGTCATCGACCATATGGAAACGGGGCTGATGGCGGCCATCGAAGTGGTGTAGGGTAGGCGCCGTTTTCAGGTCCGCCTCGCAGAGCGGTCACCCTTCGGATTGATGCAATGAAACGACCGCAGATCATTGATCGCTCGCGTGACGAGCATTTCATGCGCCTGGCGCTGGCGCAGGCATGCCTGGGCGCGGAGCTGGGCGAGGTGCCGGTCGGCGCCGTGCTGGTGCAGGATGGCGAGGTGGTCGGGCAGGGCTTCAACTGCCCGATTCTGCGTCACGACCCCAGTGCCCACGCCGAGATGGTGGCGATCCGCGCGGCGGCGCAAAGCGTGCAGAACTATCGGCTGCCGGGCAGCACCCTGTATGTCACGCTGGAACCCTGCAGCATGTGCGCCGGCCTGATCGTGCATGCGCGCATCGCCCGGGTGGTGTTCGCCGCCAGCGAGCCGCGCGCGGGGGTGGCGATCAGCCAGGGGCAGTTCTTCGACCAGGGCTTTCTCAACCACCGCGTGCGGGTGGAGGGTGGCTTGCTGGCCGAGGAGAGCGGGGCGCTGCTGAAAGAGTTCTTCAAGGCTCGGCGAGGCTGAGCGTCATCAAAGGGAATGAGCATGAACAGATGGATGTTGAGTGTGCTGGCGCTCCTGGCTGCGCCGGCGCTCGCTGAGCCGTCAGAGGTGTATCTGGTCGCCAGCGTGCAGCTGGGCGGCTCCAATCTGGCGCAGAGCATTTTCCTCCACGAGCCGCAGATCGCCACGCTTGAAGCGTGCCAGGAGGCCGTGCGCGTCGGTCAGCGTGATCGCGATTGGCAGCGCTATCACCACATCTTCATGCGTGATCGCTTTCAGGGCTTTACCGGCCATCTGGACTATCGCTGCGTGTTCAGCGCTCAGCGTTTCAGTGCCTGGAACGACCGCGCGCGTTACGCCCATCCCTATCTGATCAGCATCGACGCGCAGGCCAATCTGCGGGTCGAGCGGATGGCGAGTCAGGCGCAGTGCGCGACTCGCCTCAAAAGCCTGCCGCAGGCTCGGCAGTCGATCAGTCGCTGTGCGGTGGGGAGTCAGAGCCTGCTCTGACTGCTCAGAGCGGCGGGGTCTCTTCTTCGGGCTTGCGCTTGTCGATACCGGGCAGGTGGGTGCCGCTCTCGGCCACTTGCGTGCCTTCCAGCTGCGGCTGAGTTACCCAGGTGAGAATGTCGTAGTAACGACGGATGTTGCGCACGAAGTGCACCGGCTCGCCGCCGCGGGCATAGCCGTAGCGGGTCTTGCTGTACCACTGCTTTTGCGCCAGGCGCGGCAGGATCTTCTGCACGTCGGCCCACTTGTTCGGGTCCAGTCCTTCGGCTTCGGTCAACTTGCGCGCATCTTCCAGGTGGCCGCCACCGACGTTGTAGGCGGCCAGGGCGAACCAGGTGCGATCCGGCTCGACGATACCTTCCGGCAGTTGCTGGTGAACCTGGATGAAGTAGCGGGCACCGCCGTCGATGCTCTGTTTGGGGTCGAGGCGGTTGGAGACGCCGACCGACTGGGCGGTGCGCTGAGTGAGCATCATCAGGCCGCGTACGCCGGTCTTGGAG
>CAMPIF010000025.1 GCA_946886245.1 Ectopseudomonas composti
GTCGAGATCGCCGCGCAGGACTACCTGAGCCACTGGGCAGTCGCCTATCTGCAGGCCAACCCCGGCAGCGATCTGGCCAGCATGCTGGAGGCCGCACTGGAACGACGCTATTCGGCCAGCCCGCATGAGCGCTTCTTCACCGGTGGCGGCTTGCACACCTTCGGCAACTTCCGCCGCGAGGACAACGGGCGCAACCCGACCCTGCGGGAATCCCTGCGCGAGTCGATCAATCTGCCGTTCGTACGGCTGATGCGCGATCTGGTGCGCTACAGCACCTATCAGAACAGCGCCGAACTGCTCAAGGACGACAAGGACCCACGCCGCCAGGAATACCTGCAACGCTTCGCCGACCAGGAAGGGCGTACCTTCCTGCTGCGTTTCTGGCGCAAATATCAGGGCCAGCCGCCGCAGCAGCGTCTGGAGACCTTCATCAGCGGCCTGCGCCAGACTTCGGTGCGCCTGGGGGCCGTACACCGTTACCTGCTGCCGCAGGCCGATGAGGCCAGCTTCGCCGCGTTCCTGCGGGCGCAACTGCCACAGGAAAAACTCACCGATCAGCGCATCGCGCGCCTGTACAAGGACTACGGCCCTGGCGCCTACAGCCTGCCGGATCAGGGTTATATCGCTCGCGTGCATCCGCTGGAGCTTTGGCTGCTGAGCTATCTGATCGACAACCCGCAGGCCACCTTCAGCGACGCCGTGGCTGCCAGCGTCGACGAGCGCCAGGAGGTTTATGGCTGGCTGCTGCGCACCCGGCACAAGAGTGCCCGCGACAGCCGCATCCGCATCATGCTGGAGGTGGAGGCCTTCTCCGACATTCACCGACGCTGGAAGAACCTCGGCTATCCCTTCCAGCACCTGGTGCCCTCCCTGGCCACCGCCCTGGGCAGTTCCGGTGATCGCCCGGCGGCGCTGGCCGAACTGATGGGCATCATCCAGAACGACGGCATTCGCCAACCCGTGCTGCGCATCGACGACCTTCACTTTGCTGCCGACACGCCTTACGAGACGCGGGTCGAGCGCAACCCCAACGAAGCCAGACGGGTAATGCCCTCGGAAGTTGCCGCCGCGCTGCGCAATGCACTTTCCCAGGTGGTCGAAGGCGGCACCGCAAGGCGTCTGCAGGGCACCTTCCAGTTGCAGGACGGCCGTGACCTGACCCTGGGCGGCAAGACCGGCACCGGCGACAACCGCATTGAAAGCGTCGGCCCTGGCGGCCGAGTGATCAGTTCGCGAGCGATGAACCGCACGGCCACCTTCGTGTTCTTCCTCGGCCCGCGTCACTACGGCACCCTGACCGCCTTCGTCCCGGGCCGCGAGGCGGAGCGCTTCACCTTCACCTCCGCCCTGCCGGTACAGGTACTCAAGGGCATGGCGCCGATCCTCGCTCCCTATCTGGAACCTGGCAGCGCCACGCTCTGCAACAGCCTGCTGAGTGCAGCGCAGATCAGCCGGTGGTAATACCTGGTAACCACGGCGACCAGCGGCTGGCGAAACCCGGCAGCGGATATGCAGTCCATGGCAGCATCATCCGTTGCCGTTCATGAGTATCGCCGATGTCCTCATCCTGGTTCGCCCTGTTGCGCCGCCGTCGCCTGAGTTTGATCATCCTGGCCTGCCTGCTGGTATTGCTGCCGATTGGCTGCGCCAAACTGGAGCAGACCGAGCGCGAGCTGGTGTTTCGCATCGAACCCGGCACCGCCCGCTGGTTCAGTGGTCTGCCCGCAGGCCTCGAGGAGGTGCAACTGCAGTCCGCGAACCTGACGGCCGATGAAAGCCTGCACGCCTGGTGGTGGCCAGCAGCGCGCAAGGATGCCCCGGCACTGCTCTACCTGCATGGTTCACGCTGGAACCTGACCGGCCAGCTGTTTCGCATCGAACAGCTGCATGCCATGGGCTTCTCGGTACTGGCAGTGGACTACCGCGGCTTCGGCCAGAGCCGTGGCGCCCTGCCCTCCGAGCGCAGCGTCTACCAGGACGCCCTGATCGCCTGGCAGCACCTGGCTCGCCTGCAGCCAGAGGCGGACAAGCGCTTCATCTACGGTCATTCACTGGGTGGCGCCGTGGCGGTCAACCTGGCGCACGAACTGGCTGGCGAAGATGAGGCTGCTCAGGCCGCCGGCCTGATCGTCGAGTCCAGCTTCACCAACCTGGGTGATGTGGCGGCCGCGGTAACCAATACCTCGCTGCCGGTGCGCTGGCTGCTGTCGCAGGAGTTCGATTCGCTGGGCAAGATCGGTGAAGTAGGCATCCCGGTAATGATCGCCCACGGGCGCGACGACCGCTACGTGCCGTCGCGCTTCAGCGAGGCGCTGTTCGCCGCCGCCAGCGAACCCAAGCAGTTGCTGCTGATCGACGGCGCCAACCACAACAACGGCCTGCGCATGGCCGGCAACAGTTATCGTCAGGCGTTGCGGGCGCTGGGACTCGAATTCAACTGATGGCCTGAGCGGCCTCAGGACTTGAATTGCTGCAGATAGAGTTCCTCGACCTTGGCCCGCGCCCAGGGCGTCTTGCGCAGAAAGGTCAGGCTCGACTTGATGCTTGGCTCGTGCTTGAAACAGCGCACATCGACCTGACGGGCCAACCCCTCCCAGCCGATGCGCTCCACCAGAGCGGTGAGAATCGCCTGCAGGGTCAGGCCATGGAGCGGGTCGTTGCTGGTCATGAAAGCATCCGTCGGAAAAGAGTGGGCATATCTTAGAACCCCAGGAACGAAAAAGGCGATGACTGCCGAGCAGTCATCGCCTTTTGTCAGGCCGGCAAGGTTACACCGACTTGTATTCGCTCTCGGCCTTGTCGAAGCGGTTCAGCATCGACTGGCTCGGCGCCTGGCCGATACGGCTGAAGATGACGATGGCCAGGGTAGCGAGGATGAAGCCCGGAATGATCTCGTACAGACCCAGACCAATCCAGTTTTTCCACACGATCACGGTGGCGGCACCGACCAGCATGCCAGCCAGGGCGCCATTGCGGGTCATGCCCTTCCACAGCAGGGACAGAATGACCACCGGCCCGAACGCAGCGCCGAAGCCGGCCCAGGCGTAGGACACCAGGCCCAGGACGCGGTTGTCCGGATTGGCCGCCAGGGCGATGGCGATCAACGCGACCAGCAGCACCATGCCGCGGCCGACCCAGACCAGCTCGGTCTGCGAAGCGTCCTTGCGCAGGAAGGCCTTGTAGAAGTCTTCGGTCAGCGCACTGGAGCACACCAGCAGTTGGCAGCTCAGGGTGCTCATCACCGCAGCCAGGATGGCGGACAGCAGGATACCGGCGATCCAGGGGTTGAACAGCAGCTTGGCCAGTTCGATGAACACGCGCTCCGGGTTCTCGCCGACCGGGCCCGCCACGTCCGGGTTTGCCGCGAAGTAGGCGATACCGAAGAAACCTACGGCCACGGCACCCGCCAGGGTCAGGATCATCCAGGTCATGGAGATACGGCGAGCAGCCGGGATCGACTTGACCGAATCGGCGGCCATGAAGCGCGCCAGGATGTGCGGCTGGCCGAAGTAGCCCAGGCCCCAGGCCATCAGCGAGATCACACCCACGAAGGTGGCGCCCTTGAGCATGTCGAAGTTGGTGGCGTCGACCGCCTCGATGGCCACCATGGCCGGATCGAAGCCACCGGTGGCGATCATCACCACGATCGGGGTGAGGATCAGTGCGAAGATCATCAGCGTGGCCTGCACAGTGTCGGTCCAGCTCACCGCCAGGAAGCCACCGATGAAGGTGTAGGCGATGGTCGCTGCGGCGCCGGCCCACAGCGCAGTCTCGTAGGACATGCCGAAGGTGCTTTCGAACAGGCGAGCACCGGCCACCACGCCGGAGGCGCAGTAGATGGTGAAGAACACCAGGATCACCAGCGCCGAGAAGATACGCAGGATGCGGCTGTTGTCTTCGAAGCGATTGGTGAAGTAGTCAGGCAGGGTCAGGGCGTTGCCGTTGTGCTCGGTCTGCACGCGCAGACGGCCGGCGACGAACAACCAGTTGAGATAAGCACCGATGACCAGGCCAATGGCGATCCAGCTTTCGGAGATGCCGGCGACGAAGATCGCGCCCGGCAAGCCCATGAGCAGCCAGCCACTCATGTCGGAGGCGCCGGCGGACAGCGCGGTAACGAAGCTACCGAGGCTGCGGCCACCCAGGATGTAGTCGGAAAGGTTCTTGGTACGCAGATAGGCGATCAGGCCGATCAGCACCATGGCTGCGATGTACACCACGAAGGTGACGAGCATTGGAGTATTAGCTGTCATTTTGGGGGGCTCCCCTCTCGTTTGTTGTTCTCGGGCACCGTGCCCTGATTGGCAAAGTGCACCCGCTTTGGCGGATGCGGGGCTCCGGTCTCTCTTCCTCGTCACACCGATATCGAGTGGGCACGATCGAGGCAGATACCGGTGCAGTGAAAGTCCACCACCTCGTCACTGCATCGGCAAGTGCCTGGGCACTTTCCCTGACCTCCCTGGCTTGCGCCTGCGGCCACCGAATCGCGTTACCACCAGCGTTCGACTGCAAGAAACTCTCTTACTCGGTCTAGCCCAGCAATGCTGGTCTGACCAATAGACGCAGACAAAAACGGTCGTAACGAAAGTGAAGGGCGGAATTTAGTGGCAGACGCGAGCGGGCTTCTTGCTGAAAGCTCTGGAGTTTTTGCAGAAATCTCTGACTCGGGGAACTTCCGGCAAACAGCTGTTTCGGCCCTGCACCGATAACCTGATCGCTCGATCAGCCGTTATCAGGCTGGCGAAAAGGCAGATAGCTGCGCGCCTCTTGCGCGTAAACCCGCACGCCAGAGCGCTCCTGCTCGAGAAAGTCGGCCACCGCAGCCTGCAGCCCCGGGTGGCAGAGATAGTGCCACGAGCGGGTAATGACCGGCTCGAAACCGCGGATCAGTTTGTGCTCGCCCTGCGCCCCGGCATCGAAGCGCTGCAGACCTTCGGCAATGGCCAGCTCCATGCCCTGATAGAAGCAGGTTTCGAAATGCAGCCGGTCGAACTCGGCCAGACACCCCCAATAGCGTCCATAGAAGGTATCACCATCGACCAGGCTGAAGGCCATGGCCAGCGCACGACCATGTTGGGTGGCGAACACCACCCGAATCACCTCGGGCATGCGTTCGGCCAACAGGCTGAAAAAGTCCCGCGTCAGATAAGGCGCCTGGCCACGCACGTGGTAGGTATTGGCGTAGCAGTGATAGACGAAATCCCAGTCTGCCTCGCTCAGTTCACGGCCCAGGCGCCTGCCGAATTCGATGCCCTGCCCCGCCACCTGCTCACGCTCCTTGCGTATCTGCTTGCGTTTGCGCGAACTGAGTGCATCGAGAAAGTCCTGAAAATCACGGTAACCCCGATTGTGCCAATGGAACTGACAACCGAGGCGTTCCAGCCAATCCGGTCGTTGCGCCATCACCGCATCACAGGCCGAGCTGGTGAAGTTGATGTGCAGGCTCGACAACGCTTCCTTGCTCAAGCCGGCTGTCAGCGTGTCGAGCAACTCCCCCGCCGCATGGGCATCACCGAGCAAGCGCGCGCCGCTCACCGGGGAGAACGGCACGGCGCCCAGCAGCTTGGGGTAATAGTCGATACCGGCGCGCCGGCAAGCGTCGGCCCAGCCGTGATCGAACACGTATTCGCCGTAGGAGTGCTGCTTCAGATAAGCCGGCAACGCTGCCTGCACCTTGCCGTGCTCATCGCACCAGAGCCGGTGCGATGGCTGCCAGCCACTGCGGCCACCGACGCTGCCGCTGTCCTCCAGCGCACTGAGAAAGGCATGACGCAGAAAGGGTTGTGGCTGTAGCAGCAGCCCATCCCAGACGTCGGCGGATAGCGTTTGAAGCGAGTCGATGATGGTGAGGGGCATGAACTGAATCCCGGAAGCCAGACTGCAATATATCTCTAACAGGGCGCCGGCAAGATGACTGCCGGCTTATCAACCTCAATCTACTCGGGAGTCATCATGCGCAAATCACTGCTTGCCCTCGGCGTTGCCATCAGCTTCGGTGCTCCCAGCGCCCTCGCAGCGCCTGGTATCGTTCATCCCTTCCATGCCGCGCAGGCAAAAGACGCACCGAATGAAGTGCACATGGCAGTCGAGATTCCAGCCGGCAGCATCACCAAATACGAGATCAACGAAGAGGGCCTGGTTTTCGTCGACCGTTTCCAGTCGATGCCGGTTGCCTATCCAGCCAACTATGGCTCGCTGCCACGCACCCTGGGTGGCGACGGTGATCCGCTCGATGCGCTGGTACTCACCCGCGAAGCGCTGCATCCAGGCGTGCTGATCAAGTTCCGCCCGGTCGCGGTGCTGAGAATGATCGATGGTGGGGAGGCGGACGAGAAGATCATCGGTGTCCCCAGCAGTGATGTCGATCCGACTTACGACAAGATCCTCGATGTCGATGACCTGCCGCTGATTGAACGCCAGCGCATCGAAGCGTTCTTTCGCGTCTACAAGCAGTTGCCGGAAGGTCGCAAGAAAGTCGAACTCAATGGCTACGGCAATGCAGCCGAGGCACGACAGCTTATCGAAGAAGCACTGGAGCGTTTCCAGAAGCAAAACTGATCGCAGTGGTCAGAGAGCCCCAGCAGGTCTGGGGCTTTTTTTGTTCAGGTGAAATGCATGGCGAATGAAATGGCGATGTCTTGCGTCCTGGCGCGCCAGGCTGGAAGCAATAAAAAACCCCGCACAAGGCGGGGTTCAAAGGAGCAGTGGAGATTGATCAGAAAACGTACTGTGCGCGCAGACTGATGGCATCGCCATCGTCGTCGCCATTTGCGTTTACCACGTCATCTACACTTGTCTTGAGATAGTTAGCAGAAATCTTTACTGCTTCGTTGGCGTACCAGTTCACACCAACAGTGTGGGTCTTGGCGCCGGCTTCAGCGCTATCGAGCGCACCAACATAACCACTCGGAGCTACGCCAGTTTCATCGACAGTGATGTCGTCAAAGCGATAGAAGACTTCCCAAGCGCCGACCTGCTTGTTGTTCGGCGTGATCTTGTCGAACTTGCCGCCATCGACCTTGTAGGAACGCGACTCGCCGGTGAGGGTGTAGGCCAGTTGCACGTTGTAACCAGAGGCTTCCAGATCTTCGAAACCTTCCTGAGCGTCAACGGTACGAGTCAGGTACTCGCCCTGAATCGAGAATGGGCCAATCATGTAAGCCGCTTCCAGGCCCCATGCCTGATCACTACCATCGGTCCTGGTGCCGCCGAAGGTAGCGCGGTTACCGTTGGCGGTATCTTCGGTGGTGCCACGTACGGACAGACGCGGGCGAATGCGCTCGAGGTAGCCTTCTTCAAGATCACGCGTACCGAAGTTGACGCCGAGGTGGAGTACCTGGTCTTTATCGGCAATCGGTGCCACCACGCCACGCAGGACGAAGGTGGTGTTGTTGGCGCCATCTTCGTCTTCCAGCAGGTCAACACCTTCACCGCCATCCTGACGATAGGCACCAGCCTCGCCATGGAACATGCCGACGGTGGCACGCAGGCGGATGCCTTCACCTTCTTCGTGGCCGTTCAGCCAAGGTGCCAGATCGTAAATCGAAGAACGCTCAATGGCAGTGATCCACTTGGAGCTGACGGCCTCTTCCAAGCCGAAGGTCGGATTGATGCGACCAATCGACACCTGCACCGGCTTCCAGCCGTTGTAATGGATAGCCAGTTCGTCCCAGTTGCTCGAGTCGTTGGTGAAGTTGCGGTTGAAGGTGTAAGCCCAGTCGGTGAAGGCAACACCGGAAACTTCCAGGCGAGCACGGCGGAAATACGTTTCGTCTGCTCGTTCACCGTTACGGGTGTAGAAACCATCGAAGCTATCGGCATCCGCCTGGATGCGGCCGTTAATTTTGAAGGAAAACTGCTTGTCGGTGGTTCCGACCTCTAGGCCGCTCTTGGTCTTGATCACGATATCGGCGCCGTCAGTGGTGACAGTACCGGCGAAAGCCTGGGCGGAAACGGCCAGGGCCAGGGCGCTGGCTGCGAAACCGGCGAAGTGCTTACGGATCATCGAGAAATTCCCCTGTTGGACTTTTAGTGTTGAAAACACCCGAGCTATTGGCTCGTTCGTGCTGGGGGAATCTTGGCGAGGGGTTATTTCAGCTCAGTTGCCGATATATAAAGATTTGATGACAGCGGAACTTTTTTACTTCCACTGCTTATAAGCAGATCAGGAGGCATGCAGCCGCGGTCCCAATAGGATGAGGGTGGCGCCTGCCAGACACAGCGCTGCGCCCAGCCAGTCGCTGAGCATGGGCCGGGTCTTTTCGATCAGCGCCAGCCACACCAGCGAAGCGACGATATACACACCGCCATAGGCGGCATAGGCACGACCGGCGAAGGCGGCTTCGACGCGGGTCAGAATCAGGGCGAACAACGTCAGGCTGAGCAGCCCCGCTGCGATCCACCAGGCACTGCGATCGAGCCGCAGCCACATCCAGAAGGCGTAGCAACCGGCGATCTCGAACAAGGCCGCCAGCAGGAACCATAGATAGTTGATCATTCTCATCCCCTAACAGGCCGTTGAAAAACTACCTGCGTTGACAATACTGCGTTAAAAACGGCCTCAAAATGCTCATTTAGAACACCTAAACTGCGCTTTTTCGGCCATTTTTGCCTTGTCTTGCCTGCCTCGCCTACGTTTTTCAACAGTCTGCTAACCGCGCAAGGCACCCTCGCGCTCCCAGGCGCAGCGCACGCGTAACCCCCCCTCCTGCGGGCTGTGAAAGCCGCTATCGGACTCCCAGCGGAAGGTGTGCATGCCATTGAGTTCGGTTTCCAGGTGCACAACCGCGCTGGCCCAATATAGGCGCTTGAGCAGCGCCTCGAAGGCTTCGATCCACAGGTTCCACTCGTACTCGATCGCGCCATAACTGGCACCGAAGTGGATCACCTGGGTCTGGTAGAGCCCGGCACCGGGCAGGTCGCAGAAGGAGAACATCTCGCGGCCGAGAAACGGCCAGAGCTCGCCGGCCGGCAACTCGGCCAGCACGCCATGGTTGGTTTCACGGCGCAGGCGACGCAACTCGGGATCATCCGAGGGCCAGTCGCGGATGCAGCCATAGACGATGGATTCGGACTCCACACCGGCACTCCTGAAAAAGCAGAACGCCTTCTAACACAGCACGCCTGGGCAAGAAAGGAACTGCTGCCAATTCTTCAGCGAGCCTGGCGTCGGCTCCGGCCCAACCGCCAGGCCACCAGCGTCATCACCAGTGCCAGCGCGGTGAGCACCGCGAACGGCAGACGATAGCTGCCGGACAGATCCCGTGCCAGCCCGGTGAGAATGGGCGTCAGGCAACCCAGGCTGTAACCGGTGAACAGCATCATCGCCGTCCAGCGGCTGACCGCCAGTGGCGAGCCGGCTTCGTACAGCGGCAGCACCAGCGACAGGGCAAAGGAGCCGCCCAGCGAGAAGCCCAGGATCAGCGCCCATAATTCCGGCAGCAGACGCGGCATGAAGGTGACCATCGCCAGGCAACCACAGGTGACGGCCCCGCACGCCAGCAACAGTGGATAGCGCGCATTGTAGCGCTGCGCCAGCCAGGGCAGCAGGAACGAGCTGGGCAGCCCCATGAGCATGGCCAGACTGAGCAGCGAGTTGCTGCGCAGCATGCTCAGCCCGGCCTCGTGATAGCGCGCTACCGCCCAGGTCGCGATGGCATAGAACAAGCCCGCCTGAATGGCGAAGAAGCAGCTGATCAGCCAGGCGCGCGGCTGCCGCCAGGGCAAACCACCGCCCTCCTGCTCGTCAGCGGCGCTGGCCTGATTGGGCAGCCACAGCCAAAGCATCACCCCGAACAACGCCGGCGTGGCCCACACCGCCAGGCCCAGGTGCCAGGCATCGCCAAACAGCGCCGTAGCCGGAGCCGTGAGCACCGCACCGCCAGCACCGCCGATGGCCATGCCCAGTGAATACCAGCCCACCACACGGCCCATCTGGCTGGCGAAGTGGCGTTTGATGAAGCCCGACAACAAAGGCCCGGCAACCGCGATGGCAGCGCCCAACGCGATGGCGCTGCCGATCAGCACCACGCTCTGGTGCGCAGCCAGACGCGCCAGCAGCGCCAGGCCAATGAGCCCAAGGCAAAGCACGATGGTGCGCTCCAGGCCCCAGCGCATGGCCAGACGCGGCGCCAAGGGCGCGAGCAGGCCCATGCACAGCACCGGCAGGGCGGTGGTCAGGCTGATGAAGCTGCGGCTCAGCGACAGCTCTGCGGCGATGCGCTCGATCAGCGGCGCGAGGGAAGTGATGCCGGGGCGCAAATTGATCGCCGCCAGCACCAGGGCCACCAGCAACAGGGCCCGAGGGACTGGTTTCACGAATTATCCGAGGTCATTACGGCAGGCAGGCCGGGGCGGCCACCCTACCCCTGCAGGCCATGCCAGGCAAGCCTGCAGGTGCAAATAGCTGACCTTGTGGTCAGCTGGCGGTTTTGGCCTTGCCACGCATTTTCTCGGCCATGCTGGCCATCTCGTCGTACAGCGCCTGCGGGTTCTTCTGCTTCAGCGCCCAGGCCATACGACCCATTTCGTGCGGCAGGATCATGAAACTGCCCTTGGCCATCTCATCGTGGATGTAACTGGCGATATCAGCCGCGCTGATCGGTGAGCTTTCCAGCAACTTGCCAACCTGCGCCTTCATCGCCGGGGTCGGGCCACGGAAGGAATCCAGCAGATTGGTCTGGAAGAACGACGGGCAGACCACATGCACGCCAACCTCCAGTTGACGCAGCTCTACCAGCAGACTTTCCGACAGCGCCACCACGCCGGCCTTGGCGACGTTGTAGTTGCTCATGCCCGGCCCCTGCATCAGCGCGGCCATGGAGGCGATGTTGACGATCTTGCCCTTGCTCTTTTCCAGCAGCGGCAAAAATGCCTTGCAGCCTTTGACCACGCCCATCAGGTTGATCGAGATCTGCCAGTCCCAGTCCTCCAGCGACAGCTCGCTGAAGAAGCCGCCGGACGCGACACCGGCGTTGTTGACGATGACGTCGATGCCAGCGAACTGCTCTTCGCAGGCTTGCGCCAGAGCGGTCAGCTGGCTGTAGTCACGCACGTCGCAGCGCCGGGTGAAGCCGTCGCCACCGGCCTCGCGTACCAATTTCAAGGTTTCGCTCAGACCGCTCTCGTTGACGTCGGCCAGCGCCAGTCGCCAACCCTCGCGCGCCCAACGCAGGGCAATTTCGCGTCCCAGGCCGGAGCCCGCGCCAGTGATCATCATGCGGTTTTGCATAGCGGCCCTGCCTTAAGTGTCTGGTTGCAATGGCTGCCAGTGTAGCGAAGGCAATAAAGCTCCCGCGCCTTCATCAGACTTATGAATAGGCTGGGCAAATCGCGATCAAGCCTTGTTGCGCCAGCGCCAGATCAGCCAGGCGTAAACGATCAGGTTGACCAGCACCACGATCGCGCCCAGCCAGAGTTGAATCCGCGGCGTGAGTTCGGCCGGATAGATCAGCGGGATCAGGTAGTGCTCGATGAAGCCGCCCTCATAGCCCGCCTGCCCGGCCATTCGGCGCAGCTGATTCTCCCAGGGCGTCAGCGGGCAACCCAGATGCAGACACTCCACGACGATGCCCCAGGCCACAGCAGGCAGGTGCAGCCAGATCAAACGCGGCCAACGCAGCGCCAGCAAGCCACCCAGCAGCACGAACAGGATGAAGCCCAGATGCACCAGCACCAGGGCGTCGGCAGCCATGCGCCAGAGCATCGCGGCTCAGTCCACGACGAACAGGCGCGCGCCGGGCGTTGTCGATGAACGATGGGCCTCGGCGCCATCAGCCACCTGATAACTCATACCGGGCTTTAGCACGAATACCCGACCATCCTCGAGTTCGGTGCTCAGCTCCCCTTCCAGGCACAACAGCACATGCCCTTTCTGACACCAGTGGTCGGCGAGATAGCCCGGTGAATACTCGACCATACGCACACGCAGCGCACCGAACTGACAGGTGCGCCAACGTGCCACGCCACGTTCACCCGGATGTTCGGTCGCCGGTATCGCCGTCCAGTCCGTCACGCCAAAGGGAATATCACTGATCTGCATCGCCCGACTCCATCGAAATAGAGCGCCACCTTAACGCAGTCACCCTGGGGCGAAAAAAATAGAAAGAAACTCTCAATGAAAAATAATCAATTGAGCAAGACTATCAAAACCATGCAAAGGCCACATTTCCCGACACTGAAGAACAGGACTAGCCTCTCCCTCATGACGAAATGATTCTCAACGAGGTGCATCATGCTCAAGACACTGACCTTTACCATCATGCACTTCTGCATCGCCTTCGCCGTCACCTACGCACTGACCGGCAGCGTGGCGGCCAGTAGCCTGGTGGCAGCGATCGAACCGCTGTGCAACTCGGTGGGCTTCTACTTCCACGAGAAGGTCTGGCAACGACTCGAGCGCCGTGCCCAGCCGTCGGCAGAGCGTCCCAAACATGCCTGGCTGCACCATCACGCCTGACTGAAAAAGCCGGCAAACGGCCGAGCGTGAGGAGCGCCTGCTCAAATTACTCAAGTTTCCCTGCGATAAGTCAGGATAGTCTGGCACTTTGCCCAGCTTGCTGCTGTCATAAGCCAGCTATTCAATCCAGACGTCAAAAGGGACTTAGCACATGCCCAGCCTTGCCCGACTCGCCGCCTTGCTCGGTGGCCTGGCCTTCTGTGTCTCAGCGATGGCCGCCGATGTGGATGCGCAAAGCTACGGCTATCCACTGGCCAACCCGTTCGAAGCCACCATTGCCACCACGCCGCCCGAGCTGCGCCCCGAACTGCCGGCCGATGGCGACATCAGACAACGCGACTACTCGGTGCGTCTGCGCCCGGACCGCGAGTTCGAGTTGCTGGACAATTTCTGGCCGGTGACCAAACTGCGTTACCGCCTGGCCCAGCAGAACGGCCGGGCACCGCTGATCTTCATCATCGCCGGCACCGGCGCACACTACGCCAGCGGCACCACCGAGTACCTGAAGAAGCTGTTCTACGGCGCCGGTTTCCACGTCGTGCAGCTGTCATCGCCGACCAGCTACGACTTCATGGCCGCAGCCTCGCGTTCTGCCACGCCGGGCTACAGTCCGGACGACGCCGACGACCTGTACCGCGTGATGCAGGCCGTACGCGCCCAGCACCCGAAGCTCGACGTCAGCGAGTTCCTGCTGACCGGTTACAGCCTCGGCGCGTTGCATGCCGCCTTCGTCAGCCAGCTCGATGAAACCCGCCGCGCCTTCGATTTCAAACGCGTGCTGCTGCTCAACCCGCCGGTCAACCTCTACACCTCCATCACCAACCTGGACAAGCTGGTGCAGACCAGGGTCCAGGGCATCGACAACAGCACCAACTTCTATGACCTGGTGCTGGAAAAGCTGACCCGCTACTTCAATGACAAGGGCTATCTGGATATCAACGACGCCATGCTCTATGACTTCCAGCAGTCAAAAGAACGGCTCTCGGACGAACAGATGGCCATGCTGATCGGCACCTCGTTCCGCTTCTCGTCTGCCGACATCGTGTTCACCTCGGACCTGCTCAACCGCCGCGGCCTGATTACCCCGCGCGACTACCGCATCACCGAGAGCACCAGCCTGACGCCGTTCTTCCAGATGGCTCTGCGCTGCGACTTCGACTGCTATATCGCCGAGCAACTGATGCCCATGTGGCGCGCTCGTCACGATGGCGGCAGCCTCAACCAGTTGGTCGACAAGAGCAGCCTGTATGCACTGGAGGACTACCTCAGAGGCAGCGACAAGGTCTCGGTGATGCACAACGCCGACGACCTGATCCTCGGCCAGGGCGACATCGGTTTCCTGCGCCGCACCTTCGGCGACCGCCTGACCCTTTACCCGCGTGGCGGGCACTGCGGCAACCTCAACTATCGCGTCAACGCCGACGCCATGCTGGAGTTCTTCCGTGGTTAAACACAGCACGCTCATCATCGCCCTGCTGCTGAGCAGCGGGCAGACACTGGCCGAAAGCCAGGTCGACGCCGACGGCTTCACCAATCCGCTGCAGAACCTGCAGTTCAACCCTGGGCTGGATCAACAGGAATTCGAACGCGCCTCCAGCGACGCCCTGCAGGTCTATGACCCGCTGGAGTCCTGGAACCGCCGCGTCTACCACTTCAACTACCGCTTCGATCAGTGGGTGTTCCTGCCCGTGGTCGACGGCTACCGCTACGTCACGCCGAACCTGGTGCAGAGCGGCGTCCACAATTTCTTCAACAATCTCGGCGAGATCCCCACGCTGGCCAACAGCCTGCTGCAGCTCAAGGGCCAGCGGGCGATGAACAGCACCGCGCGGTTGCTGTTCAACACCATCCTGGGTGTCGGCGGTATCTGGGACCCGGCGACGAAAATGGGCCTGCCCCGATCGAGCGAAGACTTCGGCCAGACCCTGGGCTACTACGGTGTACCCGCTGGACCTTACCTGATGCTGCCGCTGCTCGGGCCGTCGAACCTGCGCGACACCGGTGGGCTGGTGGCGGACTATGGCCTGGAAAATGCGGTCAATTACCTCGATGTGGCCGACGCCAGTCGCAGCAATCCCGGCATCAGCGCCCTGCGCATCGTCGACACCCGTGCCAATACCGGCTTCCGCTATGGTCAACTCAACTCGCCATTCGAGTACGAGAAGATCCGCTACTTCTATCACGAGTCGCGCAAGCTGAAGATTGCCGACTGACCCTCGCCCATGCATCGATTTTATCGATGCATGGGCCGTAAATTTTCCACCCAAAGATCGATTCTATGCGAATAGCATGGCGTCATTCCTACCCTTCAAGGACCCCGCCATGACCTCGCAACGCCGCGTCATCAGCATCCAGCCTGGCCAACCCGCCTCAGACGGCGCCGGTGTACGCCTCAACCGCGTGATCGGCGGGCCAGGCCTGGAACGTTTCGATCCGTTCCTGATGCTCGACGAGTTTTCCACCGACAACCCCGACGACTACATCGCCGGCTTCCCGCCGCATCCGCATCGCGGCTTCGAAACCATCACCTACATGCTCGAAGGGCGCATGCGCCACGAAGATCACCTGGGCAACGTCGGCCTGCTCGGCAGCGGCGGCGTGCAATGGATGACGGCTGCACGCGGCATCATCCACAGCGAGATGCCCGAGCAGGAGTCCGGCGCCATGCGTGGTTTCCAGCTCTGGCTCAACCTGCCGGCCAAGGACAAGCTGGGTGAAGCGGGCTATCGCGACATTCCCGCCAGCGACATCCCACGCATCAGCACGGCGTCCGGCGCCGAGGTGGTGGTGATCGCCGGTGAATTCGATGACGGCGAGATTCGTCAGGCCGGCGCCGTGCAGCGTCCGCACACCCAGCCTCAGCTGTTCGACCTGAACCTGCCGGCCGGCAGCCAGGTTTCACCGCGCCTGGCCGATGGTCAGCGGGTCATGCTCTACGTCTACCAGGGTTTGCTGGAGCTGCCGGGGGCCAGCGCCCAACCGGTCAGCGCCGGGCGTCTGGTGCGGCTATCCGACGAGGGTGAGCTGCACCTGGCCAGCCCCCATGGCGCGCGGGTATTGCTGATCGCCGGCACACCGCTGAACGAGCCCATCGTGCAGTACGGACCGTTCGTGATGAACAGCCGCGAGGAAATCGAGCAGGCACTGCGCGATTTTCGTGACGGCGCGCTGGCCTGAAACACCAGAGCCGACCAGCCGCAGGGTGCGCCGCGCGTACCGCCTGCCAGCAGGGAAACCACCCGGTGCGCGCCGCGCCCCCCAGCGCATCTCAAACAATGCGGCTCAGGCAGACTGCGCCACTTCGGCCAACCCAAGAAAACGGCAGAGGTCGGCCTTGCGCGCCATCGCATCCTGATAGCCCAACTCGATCAGCTCACTGCAATAGCCGGGCTCGAACAGCAGGTAACTGAGCACGCCCGCCCCGCCGGCCTTGGTCGCCCCCGGGCCGCGCAGAAACAGGCGCAGCGCCTTGGGCAGCTCACGCTGATGGCGGGCGGCGATCTGATCCAGCGGCTGGCTCGGCGCGATCACCAGCACGTCCACCGGGTTCAACCCCAACCCACGGGGACGCTGCTCCGGCGGCACCAATGCGCTCATCTGGTTGAGCCGTTCGAGCAGCTCGATATCGGTTTCCAGATTGTCGATGAAGGTACTGTTGAGCATGTGTCCGCCGATCTGCGCCAGGCTCGGCGGCCGGGTGCTCATCACACGCGGCAGTTCGGCATCGGTTTCGAGCTGGGCATTGCCGCTGACACCGATCACCAGCACGCGGCTGGCGCCCAGATGCAGCGCCGGGCTGATCGGCGCCGCCTGGCGCACCGCACCGTCGCCGAAATATTCGCGGTTGATCTTCACTGGCGGAAAAATCAGCGGGATCGATGCGCTGGCCAGCAAATGGTCGAGCTGCAGACGTGTCGGTACACCGACGCGACGATGGCGGAACCAGGGGTCGATCGTGGCGCGGCCCTGGTAGAAGGTCACCGCCTGACCACTTTCGTAGCCGAAGGCAGTCACCGCGACCGCTCGCAGCTGGCGCTGACGCACTGCGGCGGCGATGCCGGAGAAGTCGAGTTCGCGCGCCAGCAACTCGTGCAACGGCGAACTGTCGAGCAAGGCCACCGGAACATCGCGGCCCAGGCCGAGCAAGCTATGGCCAACGAAGCGCGCCGCCTGACGCAGCACGCCCGGCCAGTCGCTGCGGTACACCATATGGGTGTGAAAGCCTTGCCAGACCGAGGTCAGGCGCCGCACCGCCTCGCCGAACTGCAGCGCGCCACAGGCCAGGCCAACGGCATTGATCGCCCCGGCCGAGGTGCCGACTATCACCGGAAAGGGATTGCGCGAGGCGTCCGGCAGCAGATCGGCGATGGCTGCCAACACCCCGACCTGATAGGCCGCCCGCGCTCCACCACCGGAGAGAATCAGCCCGGTGACGGGCTCATGGGGGTGGGCAGCAGCTGTCATCGGCCAATCCTGATTTTCTGTTGAGTATAGGTGCGCTACTTGCGCTTTCCGTACAGCTTCGCTTCGCCCTCGGGGCGCGTCTTGAAACGCCGGTGCGCCCACAGGTATTGCTCGGGACAGGCACTGACCACCTGCTCGATCCACTGGTTGATGCGCAGGCAATCGGCCTCTTCGCTTTCACCGGGAAAGCCTTCGAGCGGCGGATGGATCACCAGACGATAACCACTGCCGTCAGCCAGACGCTGCTGGGTGAAAGGCACCACGCGCGCCTTGCCCAGGCGGGCGAACTTGCTGGTGGCAGTCACCGTCGCCGCCTGAATGCCGAACAGCGGCACGAAGATGCTCTGCTTGCGGCCGTAGTCCTGATCCGGCGCGTACCAGATGGCGCGGCCGGCACGCAGCACCTTGAGCATGGCGCGAATGTCCTCGCGCTCGATGGCACTGGCATCGAGGTTGTGGCGCTCACGACCACGACGCTGGATGAAGTCGAACAATGGGTTGTCGTGCTCGCGGTACATGCCGTCGATGGTGTGCCGTTGACCGAGCAGCGCCGCGCCGATCTCCAGGGTGGTGAAGTGCACCGCCATCAGGATCACGCCCTGCCCCTCGGCTTGCGCCTGCTGCAGATGCTCGAGGCCCTCGATCTGTGCCAGTCGCGCCAGACGCGCCTTGGGCCACCACCAGCTCATGGCCATCTCGAAGAAGGCGATGCCGGTGGAGGCGAAGTTGTCCTTGAGCAGACGCTCGCGCTCGGCAGCACTCTTGCCGGGGAAGCAAAGTTCCAGATTGCGCGCGGCGATCTGCCGGCGCGAGCTTGCCGTGCGGTACATCAGCCAGCCCAGCGCCCGCCCCAGTTTCAGCTGTACGCCATATGGCAACTGCACCACCAGCCACAGCAAGCCAAGGCCCAGCCACAGCGGCCAGAAGCGCGGATGAAGAAAACAGGCGCGAAAGCGGGGGCGATCCATGAGACGTTTCCGATCACTTGCAAAGCCGCGCATTCTAACGCAGTTTTCCCGGCCGGCTCGCTGACAGCGCTGCCGCAGCGCAGATCGCGACAGCGAATCGACAGCCAGGTCTTGATCCGCCGCGGCCTCGCTGACGCACGCAGCTTGCGGCATGCGGGCGATGTCGTTATAAGTCCGGGCATCTTTCGACTCGCCAGAAGGCCCATCGCACCACCATGAGCCAAGCCGACCTCCTCGCCCAAGACCCCGTATTCCAGCTCAAGGGCAGCATGCTCGCCATCACCGTGATGGAACTGGCGCACAACGATCTCGAGCGCCTCGACGCGCAACTGACGGAAAAAGTCGCCCAGGCCCCGGCCTTCTTCAGCAACACGCCGCTGGTGCTGGCGCTGGACAAACTGCCGGAAGGCGAAGGCGAGCTGGATCTGGCCGAGCTGATGGCCGTCTGCCGCCGCCATGGCCTGCGCACCCTGGCCATCCGCGCCTCGCGCGAACGCGACGTCGCCGCTGCCGAAGCCATGGA